>NZ_VIRS01000025.1 GCF_006912135.1 Cryptosporangium phraense
GCAATGGCGCTGGGCAGGTCCGAGGCTGGGCCGGCACGCGGCAGGGCCGGAGCGGTCTGGGGGCGGGCTGGCCTTGAGCGGGTGGGGTGCTTCTGTTAAGCGCCGCAGCGCCGCAGCGCCGCAGCGCCGCAGCGCCGCAGCGCCGCAGCGCCGCAGCGCCGCAGCCCCGCAGCGCCGCAGCGCCGCAGCGCCGCAGCGCCGCAGCCCCGCAGCGCCGCAGCGCCGCGAGCGCTTCGGAGGGCGGTGGACCACTGAGGTGATTCGCTGCCGCAGGTCGGACTGTCGTCGGGCGCGTCGGCCGGTCTTGCAATAGGACCGGGATCGCGCCACTGAGCACACGGACTCCCACCCACGGCCCAGCCATCGCGAGGCGAACGTCAACTCGCGTGGCCGCCGCCGAGGGCTCAGCCGCCGACGGCGAGCGGTCGTCACCGACTTCGCGCCGCTGCACACAACGGCCGGCGCTCTATCGAGCCTCCACCGCCGTCACCAGGGGCAGGGCGCGTCTCGGCCGAGTGGGGGCATTCTGGCAGGTCACGGCCCGCCTCGACGCGCCCACTCGGCCTCGATGCACCCAGCCGACACAGGAAATCAGACTCAGCGCAAGCCCTCGAGAACCCGCTGCGCCTCATTCAGGTACGCGGTGCTCACGAGCACGTCATAACGCCCCGCCGCCAACGAACTGCGCGACGCGAAATCGCGCTGACCACCGGTGAGCGAGTGGGCAACCAGCCCGAACACCGCACCCCAGATCGCCCCGATGACGATCGCGGTCAGGATCAGCGCCACCCAACCACCGAAGCTGTTGTCGGTGAACAGCCCGAGCAGCAGACCGAAGAACAGGCCGAACCAGGCGCCCGAGCCCGCACCGGCGATCGCCGCCTTGCCGAACGTCATCCGGCCGATCACCTGCTCGACCAGCCGCAGGTCCGTGCCGATGATCGTCGTGTGCTCGACCGGGAACTTCTCGTCAGAGAGGTAGTCGACGGCCTTCTGCGCCGACAGGTAGTCGCCGTAGCTCGCGAGCAACGTCCGGTCGACGGCGTTGGTCGAGTCGGTCGGTGGGCCGACAGGAATGGTCATCACGGTCTCCAGGGCAGTGCTGACCAGCGCGGCGAGCACCGCGCTGCGTGACCACTTGTACCCTCACTCCACCGGCCGAATCGAATGTTTACTCCTCTGTGACCAGTGGGGCCGTGCCAGACTCACCGCCATGTTCTTACCCGCGGGTAAGTTGCTGACCGTCGCGGCGGTGCTCCTCCTGGCTCTTCCGGCCTGCGGTACCGACGACGAGGACCCGTCCGCGCCGACGTCGTTCCGGACCTGCGAGCGGGTCGCCTGCAGCGGAACGATCGACGGCGTCGAGTACCAGTTCCGGCTGCCCCGCGTCTGGAACGGCACCCTGCTGCTCTACTCGCACGAATATCGCCCGGCCGACCCGTTCCCGCCTGATTTCGCCCCCGGGCGCACCGACGCCCCGGTCGCCGGCGACGACCGCGCCGCCGATCGGCTGCTCGACGCGGGGTACGCGCTCGCCGGGTCGGCCTGGGAGAGCAACGGCTACGCGATCCGCGACGGAGTCCGGGCCGCCCAGCAGCTGTACGAGAAGTTCCGGAAGAACGTCGCCACGCCGGAGCGCGTCTACGTCTGGGGCGAGTCGCTCGGCGGCGTCGTCTCCGAGCTGCTGGCCGAGCGCGAACCCTGGGTCGACGGCGCGCTCCCGATGTGTTCCACGCTGGCCGGCACCAACCCGAATTTCGACCTGGCGCTCGACGTCGCCTTCGCGTTCAAGACCTTGCTGTACCCGCGGATGCGCTTGACCGGCTACCGCAGCTACGCGGAGGCCAGGGAGACCTGGCTCGAGGTGCGGCGGCGGGCTACCGCCGCCGTGTCCGGCGGTCCGGACCAGGTCGGACGGTTGATGTTGGTCAGCGCGCTGGGCAATCAGGTCTGGAAGTCCCGGACCCACGACGACGCGACGACCGCGTCCCGGACGTCGGCCGGTCTCGACATCCTGTTCGAGGTCATGGGGTTCGCGACGGTCGGCCGGTTCGACCTGGAGAGGCGGGTCGGCGGCAACCCGTCGACGAACGTCGGCGCGCGGTACGGGCAGCGGATCTCGGCCCAGGAGAGGCGGGAGATGGCATTCGTCGACCCGGGCGGGCTCGACGAGCACCTGGCCGAGCTGACGGCGGCGCCGCGGGTGGCCGCGGATCCGATCGCGCGGGCCCAGGCGCAGCGGCTCGGCGATCCGACCGGCGCGCTCCGGGTCCCGACGATCACGCTGCACACCGGTTACGACGCGACCGCGATCGTGCAGAACGAGACCGTGTTCGGGAACCGGGCGCTGCGGAGCGCCGGCCGGACCGGCGACCTGCTGCAGGTCTATACGACGCCGCCGGCCCGCTACTCGACCGCGCCGTACGGTGCCGGTCACTGCAACTTCACGACGGACGAGCGCGTGGGTGTCGTGTCGAACCTGGATCGCTGGGTCCGCACCGGCGACCGGCCGACCCTCACCGACCTGGCCGTAGCCATGAGGGGCACGTCCCCGTCCACCGGCTTCGACCCCCTCTTCACGCCGGGCCCGTGGCCGGCCGAACGAGAGCTCTGACCCCGACCCGGCCCTCCCGAAGATGGTGTGGCGCGGTGGGTTTGAGTCCGCGGTGGCCTACCCCCCCACCCCCAACAAACCCGCCTAAGAAACCGACGCCGGTACCGGCGCATCCGCTCGACTCCCGGACCTCGCCAACACCCCCGCCACCAGCACACTCCCGACCGCAATCCCCACCGCCACCACCGCCGTATGCGTCAACGAATACGGACGCCACGCCAACACCGCACCAACCTCCACCACCCCCGCCGCCCACAACGGCGACGCCACCCACCTCGACCCACCGGCGATCCGGGCCGTCAACAACAAATTCACCAACGCCCACCCGGCCCCGGCAGCCGCGAACAACCACGCCTCATCCGCCAGCCCGGAATACGACCCCTTACCCGCCACCGAGACCGCGAACCCGCCGAAGACCACGCACGCCCCCACCGCCACCAGCCCGACGAACCCCACGACGAGCATGCTCAGCGGCAACGCCCGGCGATGTCCCTGAGCCAGCCGGGGCAGCGCCACGACGCCGACGACCTGGGGCGCCCAGTACGCGGCATTGGTCAGGATGGCCCCAACCGCGTACTCCCCACTGACATCGGCCGGCAGCACCGCCCGGGCCAGCAGCAGATCGGCGTTCACCAGCGCCAGCATGGCCAGCATCGCGCTGCACGCCCCGAGCATCTCGCCGACCCGGGGCTCCCCGGCCGGCCCACCCCGGCGCACCGGCGCCGACAACCGGTACGCCACCGCGAGAGCCAGCACGCCCCCGATCGCGACGCCCAGCATCGTCGTGAACGCGCTCCGGCCGATCAACAGCCCGGCGAGCCCGCCCCCCGACCGTCCGAAGGCGACCACGCCGGTGAGCACGGCGAGACGTCCGAATCGTTCGGATCCCTGCAGTAACCCCAGGTGGATCCCGGCCGCGTTCAGCGGCCCGACCGCGGCCGCGAGCGCGAGCGCGGGCCAGAGGCCCGGCAGGTGCAGCACCGCGGTGATCACCGGCGACGCGAGGACCAGCACCGCGGACGTCGCAACCGACAGTCGCACCCCCAGCGCCACCAGACGCGACGGGTCGGTGTCGCCCTTCGCGGTGCGGACCGCGGCCGCGGTCTGCGTGCCGACCTGCAGCACGGTCGCGACCGTGAGCAGCGCGATCAGGGCCCCGAGAGCACCGTTCTCGCCCGCGTCGAGCAGCCAGTTGCCGGAGAGCCGCAGTCCGTACGCGAGCACGTTCGCGGCCATCGCGGCGGCCGCGACGAGCGCGGCCCCGGCGGCGAAACGAACGGTGCTCGGTTGCGGCGAGGTCATGTGGCTCCCTTGCACGGGGCGTCCGGATACGGTGAGGGTGCCCAGCCTAGCTACTGGCGGGTAAGTAGTGGGGTGACTGCGACAGGTCGGAGGGCGCGTGGCTCGCGGTCGTGCCGAGCACGTGCTCGCCGCGGTGCTGGCTCTGCTGATGCTGGCCCCGGTGTTGAGGCCCGGGTACGTGCTGGCCTACGACCAGGTCGCGACCCCCCGGGTGCCGTTCACCGCGGCCACGCTCGGGTGGGGGGACGGGCTCCCTCGCGCGGTTCCGCAGGACGCGGTCGTGGCGGCGCTGAGTCTCGCCGTGCCCGGGTGGGTGGTGCAGGTCGTCGCGGTGGTGGCGATCGTGTGGCTGGCCGTCGTGGGTGCGGCTCGGCTGGTGCCGAGCGATCGGGTGCTCGTGCGGCTGGTGGCGGGGGCCGCGTACGGATGGAACGCGTACGTCGCCGAGCGGCTCCTGATCGGACACTGGGGGTTGCTCCTCGGCTACGCGGCGCTGCCGTGGATCGTCCGGTCGGCCCTCGCGGCCCGCTCCGGGGCGCACCCGGCGCCGGTCGTCGCCTGGTCCGCGCTGGCCGCGCTCACCCCGACCGGCGGCCTGCTGGCCGCCATCACCGCCACCGCCGTCCTCTGCCGCCCCGTCGCCCATTCGGACGTCACCCGAGCCCCCGACGAGCCCCGGGCGGACGAGTACCGGGCGCGGCCCGGCTGGGCGTTGGCGGTGGTGGCCCTGAACGCGCCCTGGGTGATCGCGGGCGCGGTGGCGAAGGTCAGCGCGGTCTCCGACCCCGACGGGGTCCCGGCGTTCGCGGCCCGCGCCGAGAACTGGTCCGGGACGCTCGGCGCACTGCTCGGGCTGGGCGGGATCTGGAACGCCGAGACCGTTCCGGCCAGCCGCACGTCCGCGGCCGCCCCGCTGTTCACGCTGATCGTCCTCGCGGTCGCCGTCGTCGGGCTGCGCCCGCTCGCCGCCCGATGGGGCCGGGCCTCGTTCCTCACGGTCGCGGCCGTTGCCGCGGGTGGCTTCCTCATCGCTGCCGCGGGCGCGCTACCCGGCGGCCCGAGTTTCCTCGGCGCGGTCGTGGCGCACGTCCCGGGCTCCGGCCTGCTCCGCGACGGCCAGAAGTTCCTCGCCCCGTACGCGCTCCTGCTGGCGATCTGCTTCGCCCTCGGAACCGAGCGCCTCGTCCCGCATCGGGGCCGACTGCCGGCGGCCGTGCTCGCGCTCGCGCTCCTGTACCCCGTGCTCGTGCTTCCCGACCTGGCCTGGGGCGGGGCCGGACGCCTCTCCTCCGTTCACTACCCGGCCGACTGGGACCGCGCCGCCCGCGAGCTGCGACGCGATCCGCACGGGTCGCTCGTCGTGCTCCCGTTCTCGTCGTTCCGCGCGTTTCCCTGGAACGGCGACCGCACGGTGCTCGACCCCGCCCCGCGCTACTTCCCGGTCGACGTCGTCGTCGAGGACTCACTCACGGTCGGGCCGGACACGGTCTCCGGCGAGAGCCCCCGCGCCCGGGAGGTGGGCGACGCGCTCGCCGCGGGAAGATCCCTGGCCACCGCCCGGATCACCTGGGTCCTGGTCGAGCGCACCACGCCCGGTTCGGTCCCGCCGTCCGCCCTCGACGGTTTCCACCCGGTCGTGAACGGCCCCGAGCTGACGCTCTACCGCGCCGACTCAGCTCCCCGCGCCGACCAGCGCCCTGAAACGGTACGGAAGGTTTCGATCCTCACCGGTTACGGCATCGCGGTTGTCGTTCTGCTGGCGGCCTTGGCATCATGGGCGCTTGCTCGCCGCTCCCTGGTCAGCCCTCGCCCCGACTAGACGGGTCACCAAAACCGGTTTCCCGTCACGGCATTGGGTACAAGACTTCCCGAGCGCAGCTACTGCTTGGTAACGTCACCCCCGCGTCATATTGGAGGGAGCCGTAATGAGCTCGTTTCTCTCGATCATCGTCGCTGCCGTGATCGGCGTCGTACTTGCGGTGGCGACCACCATCGGGATCGTGAGCGTCACCAAGCAGTCGCCCGACAACACGCCGGCGGTGAGCAAGCCACTGGTGCAGTACGGGCACCGCTAAAGGGCGGCTGACCAGGAGCTTCACGAGTAAGGGTCGGCCCGGCTGTCGTCTCGCGACGATAGCCGGGCCGACCCTTTCCCATGCCCACGGTATGAATGAGTCACCGCGTTTTTGGTATGCCGATGACAATTCAGCGAAAGCTCATTCGTATTAGCTCCAACTCAAAGCAGAGAAATACCCGGTCCATTGCCCCCGGTGCACAATTGATGACGTAAAGTAATCGACAAAACGGGCACCTGGTACCGCGCGGTCCCAGTTCGCCCCAACCCGGCGATCAGCCGGTGATCTCGTCCACCAACGCCGCAAATCGCTTGCCGGTCTCGTCCCAGGTGAAACGTCCGGCGTGGGCACGGGCGGTCTCGCCCATCGCCGTCCGTAACGCGGGATCGGCGACGAGCCGAGCGCAGAGCGCGAGGAACTCCTCCTCGCTGTCGGCGAGGAAGCCGGTCTCGCCGTCGACGACCGACTCCGCAACGCCACCGGCGTTCCGGAAGGCGACGGCCGGGGTGCCGTGGGCCGCGGCCTCGATCACCGAGAGCCCCCACCCCTCCTTCAGCGAGGGGACCAGCATGGCCCACGACTCGGCGAGCAGACGCTGCTTCTCGCCCTCGTCGACGAACCCGGCGAACCGCACCCGGTCGCTGACCCCCAGCCGGGCCGCCTCCTCGCGTAACGGCTCCAGCCACCAGCCCTGACCGGCCACGACCAGGCGCACCCCGGGCAGCGCGGCGACGACCCGCAACGCCACCTCGACGCGCTTGTGCGGCACCAGCCGCCCCAGCACCAGCAGCGTCGGCTCGGCCGAGCGGGGCGCGAGCGCGCCCACCGCGGGTGGCGTCCCGTTGTGGATGATCGTGATCCGCTCGGGGTCGACCCCCAGGGAAGACAGCTCGTTCCGCGTCGACTCGGACACCGCCACGTACCGGCAGCCGCGGTGCACCCGCGGCGAGAGCCAGGACTCCACCCACCACCCGAACCGGGCCGCCAGCGGCCCGAGCACGACCCGCCACTGCTCCCGGTGCACGTGGTGCACGAGCAGGACGACCGGCCTCCGGGCGTACAGCCGGGACAGGAACGGCAGCCCGTTCTGGACGTCGATCACCATCGCCGGCCGCCCGAGCCGCCCGCGTAAGTACTCCCAGGCCGCCCGCGCGTACACGGTGTGCCGCCCGCCCCGGCGCACGATCCGGACGCCGTCCGGGGTCCGCTCTTCGGGCGCGCCGTGCGAGTGCGCAGCGCACATGATCGTCACCGCGTGGCCACGCCGAGCGAGCGAGGCCGCCACCTGTTCCGCGTACAGCTCGGAGCCGCCGCCCTCGGGATTGCGTAAATCCCGCCAGTTCAAAATGAGTACGGCGGGTAGAGCAGCGGTTTCCACCACGCGTCTCCCTACCAATCAGTAACCTTGCCGCGACACCGTACGACACTTGGCCCGTCCGGAGGGACGAATCGCGTTGATCGACGTTTCAGGGAGCTCGACCGGCATCGCGGCCGACGGGCGCCGACTGGTCGTGCCGCCGCCCGGTACGTTCCGTCGCTCGGTGGAGCTGTTCAAGGCGTTCCGGGTCGAACAGACCGACCCCGACTACTTCTACGGCATGCTCGCGGCCGACTCGGCGCGCCAGGTGAGCCAGTACACCGACCTCGACGGCAAGACGCTGCTCGACGTCGGCGGCGGCCCCGGCTACTTCGCCGACGCGTTCCGCCGGGCCGGCGCGAGCTACCTGGGAATCGACGCTGACCTGGGCGAACTCGCCGCACGCAGCGAACCGGGGCCGGGCACGGTGCTGGGTAGTGGCATGGCGCTGCCGATCCGCACCGGGTCGATCGACGTCTGCTACTCGTCGAACGTCCTGGAGCACGTCGACAAACCGGAACTCATGGCCGACGAGATGGTCCGAGTGACCAAACCGGACGGACTCGTCTATCTGTCGTACATGCTCTGGTGGGGCCCCTTCGGCGGACACGAGACCGCACCCTGGCATTACTTGGGCGGGCACTACGCGGCTCGCCGATACGCCCGCAAAGAGGGCCATCCACCGAAGAACGTGTTCGGTGAGAGCCTGTTCCGGATCACCGCGACGAGGATGATCCGCTGGGCAAAACAGCGTCGCTCCACCGGTAAGGTCGAGGTCCTCGATATCGTCCCGCGCTACCACCCCAACGGCGCCAAGTGGGTGGTCCACGTGCCTGGTGTACGGGAGATCGTGACCTGGAACCTCGTGCTCGTGTTGAGGGCTCGGTGACCGCCACCGCGCTCACCGACACGTCCGAAGAGCGCGTCCCGGACGCGCCGAAACCCCCTGCGCCGCCGACGGTCCGCCGGCTGCGGCTGATCGGTGTCGCGCTGGCCCTGGTCGTCCTCGCGTTCCTGCAGAAGCCCGGCGACATCGCCGCCGACACGAAGCTCGACCTCGTCGTCGACCCGATCGCGTTCCTCGGGCGCGCGCTGGGCCTGTGGGACCCGACCGGCTACGCCGGCCAGCTGCAGAACCAGGCCTACGGCTACCTGTTCCCGATGGGTCCGTTCTTCTCGCTCGGCAACCTGCTGCACGTCGACGCCTGGATGGTCCAGCGGCTCTGGTTCGCCGCGCTGCTGGTCGGCGCCTGGGGCGGTACCTACCGGCTGCTCAACGCGCTGCGGATCGGCACCCCGACGGTCCGGGTCATCGCCGCTCTGACCTACGCGCTCGCACCCCGGATGCTCACCGAGCTCGGCGGCGTCTCGGCCGAGGTGATCCCGTTCGCGGTCGCGCCCTGGGTATTGGCGCCGCTGGTGCTCGGCTCCCGCCGCGGCTCGCCGCGGCGCGCGGCCGCGGCGTCCGGCGTCGCGTTCCTGTTCGCCGGCGGCATCAACGCGGCCGCCGCGATCGCGATCCTCCCGCTGCCGGCCTGGTGGCTGCTGACCCGGGAGAAGGGCAAGCGCAAGAACGCGCTGATCCGGTGGTGGGTCCTGGCGATCGGCCTGGCCTCCCTCTGGTGGGTCGTCCCGCTCCTCGTCCTCGGCAAGTACAGCCCGCCGTTCCTGGACTGGATCGAGTCCAGCGCCTACACCACCTCCGCCACCGACTTCTTGGACGCGTTCCGCGGCACCACGCAGTGGGTCGCCCGGATCGCCGGACCGGACGGCCCCGAGTGGACGGCCGGGTGGGTGCTCCTCACCGCGCCGGCCGCGATCATCGCCACCGTGCTGGTGGCCGCCGTCGGCCTGATCGGCGCCGTCCAGCGCAGCAACCCGCACCGCCTGTTCCTCGGCGGCGGCCTGGTCATCGGGCTGGCGCTGATCACGTTCGGCCACACCGGGCCGGTCACCCCGCCGTGGGCGCCGTGGGCCCAGGACCTGCTCGACGGGCCGCTCAGCCCGTTCCGCAACATCCACAAGTTCGACCCGATCATCCGGCTGGTCCTCGCGGTGGGCCTGGCCCACCTGCTGGCCGCGATCCGTCCGCTGCGGGGCATCCAGCTGCGCGACCTCCCGGTCGCCGCGCTGCTCCGCATCGCGGTCGCGGCAACGCTGCTGGTCAGCGCCGTCCCGGCGTTCAGCGGCGACCTGGTCAACCGGTCCCGTCCGACCGAGTACCCGAACTACTGGGCCGAGGCCGCGGACTGGCTCGGCGACAACGCCGGCGAGAGCCGAGGTCTCGTCGTCCCCGGCGCGCCGTTCGGTCTCTACTACTGGGGACGCACCAACGACGACGTCCTCCAGCCGCTGGCGAAGAGCGGCTGGCTGGTCCGGGACGGCGTACCGCTCAGCTCGGCCGGCAACATCCGCCTGCTCGACGCGTTCGACCAGCTGCTCGCGGACGGGCAACCGTCGGCCGGGCTGGCCACCGCGCTGGCCGGCGCGGGCATCGGGTACGTCGTCGTCCGGAACGACCTGGACTGGCGGCGGGGCCGCGCCACGCGTCCGGAGTTGGTGCACGAGGCGCTCGACGGGTCACCCGGCCTGCGGAAGGTGAAGCAGTTCGGGCCGGAGCTGACCTCGGCCGGTGACCTGGTCGACCGGAAGCTCTACGACCCGAAGATCGCCGCGTACCCCGCGGTCGAGATCTACCAGGTCACCGACGTACCGGCGACGGTCCGGAGCGTGCCGCTGGACAACGTCCTGCGGATGGCCGGCGGGCCCGAGGCGACGCTGTCGCTGGCCGAGCAGGGCCTGGCCGTCGGCCGTCCGACCGTGCTCGAAGGCGACGACCAGGTGCTCGGCGACTCGGTCGGCACGCCGGTCGTCACCGACACGCTCCGACGGCGCGAGGTCAACTTCGGCGAGGTCAGACACAACGTCTCGGCCACGATGACGAAGGACGAGCCGTACGTCGCCAAGCGCTCCGCGTACGACTACCTCAACAGCGACGACCCGTCGCTGCTGACCGTCGCGCGGTACACCGGGGTCTCCGGCTTCAAGGCGTCGTCGTCCGGGTCCGACGTCGACGCAGCCGTGTCGCATGACGCCGCCCACGCGCCCTGGTTCGCGGTCGACGGCGACGAGGACAGCGCCTGGACGACCGGTACGCCGGGCGCGGTCGGGCAGTGGCTGGAGCTCGACTTCGACCACGACGTCGACCTGAGCCGGTTCACCCTGCAGTTCGACAGCGCGATCCAGCTCGGGCCGATGCCGACGCAGATCGACGTCACCACCGACCGCGGCACCCAGCGGGTCGCGGTGACGCCGGACGGGAAGCCGCAGAACGTCGCGGCCCCGCACGGCACCACCCGGAAGCTGCGGCTGACCGTGCGCGCGGTGAACGGCGACCCGGCGAAGGCCGGTGGCGTCGCGATCGCCGAGGTCACGGTGCCGGGCCTGGTGGCGAGCCGGACGCTGGTCACGCCGCCGGTCACCGGCACCGACCCGGCGATCGTCGTGTTCCGGGCCGCGACCAGCGGGCACGGAGACTGCCTGACCTACGACGACCGGCCGATCTGCCTGCCCGGCCTGTCGACGCCGGCCGAGGAGCCGACCGGGATCGACCGCACGTTCACGCTGCCCGCAGCGGCGTCGTACGCGGTCACGGTCACCGGCCTGCCGATCTCCGGCAACACGCTGGACTCGCTGCTCTCGCCGGGTTCCGGCGCGGCGATCGCGACCAGCGCCGACACCGGGTACAACGACCCCCGCACCCGGCCCCAGGCGGTGTTCGACGGCGATCCGAGCACGGTCTGGATCGCCAAGCCGGGAGTCCGGGCGCCGGGGTTGACCGTCTCCCTCCCGCAGCGCCGGACGATCACCGGCCTCGAGATGGACATCGAGCCGTCGTCGACCGTGGCGCCGCCGAGCTACGTGCAGATCGCGTCCAACGAGGGCGAGATCCAGGTCCGCCCGGTGGTGCCGAGCGGCAAGACCAACGCGGTGAAGCTGACCCGGCCGATGAGCGGGACGTCGTTCAGCGTCCGGATCCTCGAGACCGCGCCGGCGGCGACGACGAACGCGGCCAACGGGCTGCAGGAGCTGCTGCCGGGAGGCATCGGCGAGCTCCGGCTGACCGGAGCCGACGACCTCATCAAGCCGGTGCCGGCGAACAAGGTCGTCACGCTCGGCTGCGGCCAGGGACCGACGCTCGTGATCGACGGCCGTACTGTGCTGACCCGGGTGGTCGGCCCGGCGACGTCGGCCACCGCCGACGCCCAGGGGAACGGGGCCGAACAGCGCCCGCTGACCGTGGGTGACCTGCTGGAGGAGCGTCCGGTCAAGGTCGAGCCGTGCGCGTCGACCGACGTGGCCGGGGCCCAGGCCGCGAAGGAGACGGCGGCCGACCTCCAGCTCTCGGCCGGGGAACACCGGCTGCAGCTGCTCGGCAACGACGCGGTGCGGCCGGTCTCGGTGATGCTCGCGCCGCTCGGCGCGACCGGGATCCGGTCGACACAGCGCACCGCGGACGTCCGGAACTGGGGTTCGACGTCACGCAGCGTCGATCTCGGGCCGTCGGATCAGCCGAGCGTCCTGGTGGTGCCGGAGAACTTCAACAACGGCTGGGTCGCGCACCTGGGCGGCGAGAAGCTGGTGCCGATCCGGATCGACGGATGGCAGCAGGCCTGGATCGTCCCGGCCGGTGACGGCGGGACGGTCGAGCTCAGCTACCGGCCGAAGTGGATCTACTGGGGTGGTCTGGTCGCCGGCCTGCTGGCCGTGGTGCTGTTGCTGGCCCTGTGGCGGTCCGGACGTCCGACCGGGCGGACGACGCCGGCGACCGCGAAGGCCGGGTCGGCGGAGGCGCTGGCCCCGGTCGAGGCCGGCCGGTTGCCGCTGGCCCGGCGATTGCCGCTGCTGCTGCCCGCGGTCATCGGGGGTCTGCCCGGGCTGATCGGGACGATCGTGCTCTGGGTGGTCGTGCGGCGGCTGCGGTGGGGGAGCGTGCTGGTGCGGTGGCTTCCGCTCGGGGCGGCCGGTGCGCTGGTCGCAGCCGGGGTCATGGGCGCGGTGCGGCCGTACGCCGGTGATCACGAGCCGTGGGCCGACACCTGGTGGGTGCAGGGGCTGTGTCTGGTGGCGATCGTGATCGTCGCGGTGGTGGCGGTGCACCCGCCGTCGGCCGAGGACGCTCCGGAGCTCACCGAGGAAGACCGGAGCTGAGGCCCCCCGGGGCGGTCAGCCCCGGGGTGGCGGGATGCGGGGGATCCGTTCGGTGGTGCGCTCGGACTCCGGAACTCCGTCGGTGGGGATCGCGGTCTTCTGGGGGACCCAGGGGCCGAGCGTGACCGGCTGGTCGTAGTCCCAGGTGACCGGGTCCGGGGCCGGCGCCGGCGGGAGTGGCAGCTTCTTCGCGTCCGGCGGCGGCTCGGGGAACTCGGTGGCCGCCACCTCGGCCGGGGCCGCCGGCGTGGTCGTGGGGAGCGGCTCCGCGGGCGGCAGGGGGGCGCCGGCCGCGTCCGGGGCCTGGATGTCGGCCGCGCCCCGGCGGGTCCGCCGCCGGACGTAGTTCTGCGCCGGACGCTCGATCACCCGGTAACTGACCCACGCCGCTGCCACCGACGCGAGCACCGTCAACGGGAACAACGTGCTGAACCCGCCCCGGAACAGCTGCAGGTTCAGCGCGTCGATCAGCGAGAACATGATCACCAGGTGGAACAGGAAGACGCCGTAGCTGATCCGGCCCAGGAACAGCACCCGCTTGTCGGCGAGCACTGCCCGCAGCGGATGCGTGCGTGAGCCCGCCGGAGCCGGCGACACCAGCGGCAACAGCATGAAGAACGCGGTCGCCCCGTAGAGCAGGTGCTTGGCGATCCACTGCGACGTCGTCGCCGGGTCGAGCGTGTACGGCCCGGCCACCGGCGTCATCGACAGCGCGAACAGGATCCCGGCGATGATCCAGCAGCTCCCGGGAGCCGCGGTGAGGTCCTCGACCAGCTTGCGCAGCCGCGGCCAGGCTCCGGCCGACGCCGCCGACGGCAGACAGGCCAGGATCATCCCGAGCGCGAACCAGTCCAGGTACGCGGGCAGCCACTGCAGTGCCAGCTGCCTTTGCAGGGTGTCGCTCTGATGGATGATCAGGCCCCACAGCGGCCCGGCCGCGAGCAGGAGGCCGAGCGCGACAGTCTGCCGCTTCATGATCCGCTTCGGCCGCCTGCCCTTCAGCGACACCGCGGCGATCAGCGGCAGCACCAGGTAGAACGACATCTCGACGGACAGGCTCCAGATGTGCGTGAGCGCCTGGTGCGGGTTGTCGCCGAAGAAGATGTGGGTGAGCGTCGCGTACTCGATCCAGTCGGTCCACGTCGTCTTCTGGACGCCGAAGCCGACCTCGTGCTCCCACGGCCGGGTCAGCATCGTCACCGCGAGCAGGGCCCAGTAGGCCGGGAAGATCCGGGCGAATCGCCGCATCAGGAACGGCCTGGTCGCCGGCTTCGGACGTAGGTCGACCGCCGACTCGACGAACGGCCGGTAGAGCAGGAACCCCGACAGCAGGAAGAACAGCGTCACGCCGAAGTCGAGACGGGCCAGGAACGGCGCCCAGAAGCCGTCCACCGCCCGGCCGGTGTTGAACCCGGCGTGGGTGGCGACGACCGCGAACGCGGCCAGCGCCCGGACCCCGTCGAGCACGTCGAGGTGACCGCCCGCTTTCGCCTTCACCGGCGTCGCGGCCGTCACAGCGTCGGCTCCGGACGTCCGGCCTTCGCCACCAGGCAGAGCAGCGACGCCGGGTCGGTGCTGGTGACCACCACCCGGTCGAAGCCCTTGTTCGGCGTGCCGAGCAGCACCGACGTGTACGCGCCGGTCTTCAGCGTCACCTGGGAGAAGCGGCGGGGCGCGAACGTCTTCGGACCGTCGCCGAGCTTGAACGAGACGGTCGTCGGCGTCTGGGCCAGGTAGGTCAGCCGGAGGAACCCGTCCGGGTGGGGGATCTTCTTGTCCAGCATCACGGTCACCGTTTGGACTCCCCGCAGCGGGTGTGGGCAGAACACGCCGGGCTGGTCGACACTGGTGGCTTCCTCCACGAAGCGAGCCGGTAGCAGGTGGCCGCCCTGGTCGAACATCAGCATCGGCCCGGACACGTCGTCCCACCGTACGGCGGCGGGCAGATGCCGTTCGGTCGGGCGGAAGACGTCCGAGACGCGGCGGTTGCCGCTGATGAAGTTCGCGACGGCGGGAGAGACGTAGGTGTCGTAGACCGAGATCGGACCCTTGGCGGTGTTCCGGTCGAGGTCGCGGAGTGCGGTCGTCATGTAGTCCCGGATCGGGTTCTCGACCCAGCGCTTCTCGAACTCGCTGACCGTGACGCCGTAGCTGATCGCGTACGCGAGCACGGCCACGACCAGCCCGATCCCGATCGGCCCGGCGACCGGCACCGGCCCGGTTCTCGCCGCGGGTTCGACGTCGGCATTCGGCTCGGTCGGCTCACTCGGCGGGAGGGACGAGGGCCAGAGGCCGGAGCGGCCGCGGGCCGCGACCGCGGCCGGGTCGGGCACGACGACGAGCAGGAGCTCGGCGAGCACGAGCGCGATCGTGATCTCGGAGAGGTAGTGGAAGTTCCGGGCCAGGATCACGCCGACGAACTCGTAGCGGCCGGCCGCCAGCAGCACCGCGGTGCCGGCCAGCACGCTCGCCGGCAGCAGCCAGGCCCGCAGCGCCCACCAGCCGTTGCGCCGGACCGCGATCACGCACAGCGCCAGGGCCGTGACCTGCCCGGCGATGACCGCGATCGCACCCGGGGACGACGCGCTGTAGTACACGTTGTCGAGCGAGAACCACTGCCACGGCCCGCCGATCGCCGCCGGGGCCATCGAGCCGGTCCAGGCGTCCGAGAACAGGTCCCAGATCGCGCCGATCGACGGGGTCTCCCGGGACGACGCGTAGTCGCCGGTCACGAACACCGCGGCGAACGCGGCCATCGGCAGGAAGTAGACGACCCAGGCCGGCCAGGAGCGGAGCAGCGCGCGTAACCGGGCCCGCGGACCGCCGCTACTCAGGTAGAGGAACGTCAGCAACGGCGCCAGCCCCACGCTGAGCGCCGCCTTCTCCCAGAACACGACCGCGAGGAAGATGCCCAGCGCGCCGAACGCCGCGTACTTCAGCTGCCGGGTGGCCTCGTACCGGACGTGCATGACCAGCAGCAACAGGATGCCGATGTGCGTCGGCAGCAGGTTGACGCCGCTGGAGAGCGAGAGCAGCGAGGGCACCAGCAGCGGGCAGAACGCGTACAGGCCGACGCCGATCGCCGCCGTCCGGCCCGGACCGAACAGCTGGGCCAGCAGGTACGCCATGAGCAGGGTGGCGACGGTCTGCAGGACGATCCGAGCCAGCATCGTCGAGTCGTTGCCGTACGGGTCGAGGGACGCGCTGATCCAGTAGAACAGGCGCAGGCCCGGGGTCAGGTGGTCGTTGACCCGGAGCGTGAGGTAGTCCCACCCGAACGGATGCTTCGCCGCTTCCGCGGTCATGTCGATGTCGTCGAGGTAGAAGTATCCGGCGATGCCCAACGCACCGATGACGACGCCGTGGACGGCGGCGATCGCCCCGGCCACGAGCGCGTAGGGGTGGAGTGCTCGCATTCCACCGCTGTGCCGGCTCGGCTCGCCACGCGTGGGTGCCGCCGGCACATACGTCGTCATTTACTGCACACCGTCCTCGTCGACGTTCCCGACCTGGGGAGTTAATCGCGAAAAACTGCTCCGAGGTAACCATGGCGAATGCCTACCCGGTGAGTTTACTCACTGGTAACCTCTCCGGGATCGCTCGGGGAAAACAGCGTTGAAGTGCAGGTCTCCTGGGAGGAACCTCATGCGTCGTGTCGTGGGTGCCGTGGTTTTGGCACTCGGAACTTTTCTCGTGGTTGCGGCGATCCTGTTGCCCACCTACGTGGCGTCGAACTTGGTCAAGACACCGCTCGACCAGTACACGGTCAGCGTGGCCACCGCGGACAACGCGACGGTCTTCGACGTCCCCAGCCTGTCGGTGCAGGAGAACGTTCCGGTCGAGGCCACCCGCACGGTCCGCGCTGATCCCGAGAAGAGCACGGACGACGTCGTCGTCTTCGACGAGTTCCTGGTGCTCGAAGACAGCCGGAACAACAGCCAGATCACGTTCTCCAGCGACCGGGTCGGCCTCGACCGCCGCACCGCGGAGTCGCAGGACGGCTTCGACGCGGCAGTGGACGACGAGCCCACCCGGCACCAGGGCCTGGTCTACAAGTGGCCGTTCAACTCGGAGAAGAAGTCGTACCAGTACTTCGACACCACGACCCGCAAGCCGTACGAGGCGAAGTTCGTGGGCACCGAAGACATCAACGGGCTCGAGACGTACAAGTACCAGATGGAGATCCCGGCCACCCAGATCGGCGAGCTCGACGTGCCCGGTGAGCTGGTCGGAAGCACCGAGCCCGACGTGAACGCGCCGCGGTTCTACTCCAACACCCGGACGGTGTGGGTCGAGCCGAAGACCGGCATCATCATCAAGGGCCAGGAGAAGCAGAACCAGACGCTTCGGGACGCATCGGGCGCCGACAAGCTGACGCTGTTCTCCGGCACGCTCACGTTCGACGAGCAGACCGTCGACGAGGCGGTCAGCCTGGCCAAGGACACGATCTCGCAGATCAACCTCGTGTCCCGGGTGGCGCCGATCGTGCTCGGCATCCTCGGCGTGATCCTGATCGTCGTCGGGCTGTTCCTGGCCCTGCGCGGAGGCGGTAAATCGTCGTACCGCCCGGTGCAGCCGGCCGACAACCGAACCCCGGTCAGCTCTTAGGTACGGAGACGTACCGGCAGGGCTGACAAAACAGTGGCGGCCCCTCGCGCGAGGGGCCGCCACTGTTTTGTAGGGAATTAGTCTCTGCGGCAGACGTAAATCGCGGTGCCGGGTACGAGCGCGCCCCGGAGCGGGCTCCACTGCCCCCACACCTCCTGGTGACCTTCCGGCCACTCCGGCTCGATCAGGTCCACGAGCTCGAAGCCGGCGCCCACCAGCTCCCGGACCCGGTCGCCGAGCGTCCGGTGGTGCTCCACGTACGTCGCCCGCCCGTCGTCGTCGAACTCGGCGTAGGGCGTCCGATCGAAGTAGGAGTGGTAGACGGTCAGGCCCTCCGGGCCCGGGTCGTCGGGGAAGGCCCAGCGCAGCGGGTGCGTGGTGGCGAACACCCAGCGCCCACCGGGCCGCAGGACGCGGTGGACCTCACGCATCACCGCGGCCGAGTCGTCGACGAACGGGACCGCGCCGAACGCCGAGCAGGCGAGATCGAAGCGGGCGTCGGGGAACGGGAGCTCGGTCGCGTCCGCGAGGACCAGCGGGACGTCGACGCCGGACCGGGCGTTCGCGGCCCGGGCCTGGCGCAGCATCCCGGCCGAGAGGTCGAGCCCGACCGGCCGGGCGCCCTGGGTGGCCAGCCACCGCGAGCAGGACGCGGCCCCGCAGCCGACCTCGAGCACGTCCCGGCCGTCGACCGGACCGAGCAGCCCGGCCTCGGACTCGACCAGGCCCTCCGGGCACCAGCGGAACCGGACGTCGCCGAGGAACTCGCCGTGGGTGGCCTGGTAGTCGTCGGCGTCGGCGTCCCACCAGAGCCGGCTGGCCGACCGGCTCTCGGCCGGCCCGACCGGGCGGTGGACGATCCCGGTGGTGCCCAGCGCCTGGACGGCGCTCACGTGCCCGTCGCTGAACCCGTCGCCGCCGGGGTCCGTATCCGAAGTGTTCTGCACGGTGTCAGTCTGCTGATTCGACGCGCCGCGTCGAATCGGGGGCGCCCACCATGACCGGAATTCCGGTTACGGGTGGCGGAAATTCCCCTCCTGTCCCAGCTCGGGCGAGAGTGTCCCGGGGCAGGTAGAGGCGCGTTGGACCTTAAGGCCGCCTGCACGGTAGTCTTGAGAACGCGTTATGGGCTGACCGTGCCTCAGTAGGGAGCAGGCTCGCAGCCGTATGCGTGATCGGGTCTGAGTGCGCCCGAGTCGCGCCCGAGTTGGCAACCGGGGTGTGACTGGAGTGTTTCAGCCCGCGTCCGCGGCGGGCCCTTGACGCACGGCACCACTCAATGTCCCAATCCGGAGCAACCGCCCACATGACGAGCAGCACCGAGGCCCAGCCGACCACCCCGCAGGTAGCGGTCAACGACATCGGTTCGGAAGAGGCCTTCCTCGCCGCTATCGACGAGACCATCAAGTACTTCAACGACGGCGACATCGTCGAGGGCACGATCGTCAAGGTCGACCGCGACGAGGTTCTGCTCGACATCGGCTACAAGACCGAGGGCGTCATCCCCTCGCGCGAGTTGTCGATCAAGCACGACGTCGATCCGGCCGAGGTCGTCTCCGTGGGTGACCACGTCGAGGCCCTCGTCCTCCAGAAGGAGGACAAGGAAGGCCGCCTGATCCTCTCCAAGAAGCGCGCTCAGTACGAGCGGGCCTGGGGCACGATCGAGAAGATCAAGGACGAGGACGGCGTCGTCACCGGAACCGTCATCGAGGTCGTCAAGGGTGGTCTCATCCTCGACATCGGCCTCCGTGGCTTCCTCCCCGCCTCGCTGGTGGAGATGCGCCGCGTCCGTGACCTGCAGCCGTACGTGGGCCGCGAGCTCGAGGCGAAGATCATCGAGCTCGACAAGAACCGCAACAACGTGGTCCTCTCCCGCCGCCAGTGGCTGGAGCAGACCCAGTCCGAGGTCCGCAGCGAGTTCCTCAACAAGCTGCAGAAGGGCCAGGTCCGCAAGGGCGTCGTCTCGTCGATCGTCAACTTCGGTGCGTTCGTCGACCTGGGCGGCGTCGACGGTCTGGTGCACGTCTCCGAGCTCTCCTGGAAGCACATCGACCACCCGTCCGAGGTCGTCGAGGTGGGCCAGGAGGTCGAGGTCGAGGTGCTCGACGTCGACCTGGACCGCGAGCGCGTCTCGCTGTCGCTGAAGGCGACGCAGGAAGACCCGTGGCGTCAGTTCGCCCGCACGCACCAGATCGGCCAGGTCGTCCCCGGCCGGGTCACCAAGCTGGTGCCGTTCGGTGCGTTCGTCCGCGTCGACGAGGGCATCGAGGGTCTGGTCCACATCTCCGAGCTGGCCGAGCGTCACGTGGAGATCCCGGAGCAGGTCGTCAACGTCGGCGACGAGATCATGGTCAAGGTCATCGACATCGACCTCGAGCGTCGCCGCATCTCGCTGTCGCTGAAGCAGGCCAACGAGGGCGTCATCGACGCCGACTCGTTCGACCCGACCCAGTACGGCATGGCCGCGACCTACGACGAGGCCGGGAACTACGTGTACCCGGAGGGCTTCGACCCCGAGACGAACGACTGGCTCGAGGGCTACGAGAAGCAGCGTGAGGAGTGGGAGCGCCAGTACAGCGAGGCGCAGACCCGCTTCGAGGCCCACCAGAAGCAGATCGCGGAGGCCCGCGCGGCCGAGGCGAACGCGGCTGAGGAGACCTCGTACTCGTCCGACTCCGGCGCTCCGGCGAGCAGCACCAGCTCGTCGAGCACCAGCAGCCGTGACGACTCCGCGGCGACCGGCACGCTGGCGACCGACGAGGCGCTCGCCGCGCTTCGCGAGAAGCTGGCCGGCGGCCGCAGCTGAACAGCGGGCGGGCGTCCAGACGCCCGCCGGTAGCACCCGAGGGGGTGTCCCGTTCGTCGGGGCACCCCCTTCGGGTTCTCCGGCGGGTGCTCGTGCTGGCCGTGATCTGGGTCCTGCTCGGCACGGCCGGGCTCTACGTGATGCTCCGCTCGGGCGTCCCGCCCCGGCCGCCGGGTGAGGCCGTGCTCGACGGCACGGTCTCGTCCGACCTGCACGGCTGGACCGTCCGCTCGGCCGCGGACCCGGTGACGATGGAGCGGCGCACCGGCCTGTCCGGGCCGCGTCGCATCGACACCGCGGTCGAGCTGAAGCGTTCCGGCGACAGCGGGCCGTGGGCGTTCGCGCTGGTAGGCCTGGCCGATCCGGTCCGGTTCTTCCGGATCGACGGGGTGTACCGGATGCAGCTCTACGTCCGCGACCTCGACGCGTCCGGACGTCCGGTGACGCTGCAGGTCGCGAACGGTGCCGGTCAGCACCGGCCGACGACGGCGACCGTGGGTGGCGGGTTCACCGATCGGTCCTGGCACCGGCTGAGCCGGACGTTCGTCGCTACCGCGACGGCGTCCGAGGACACTGCGCTCTACCTGTCGCTGCCGCCGTCGGGTCCGTTGCACTGGCAGCTGACGCTGGCCAGCGTGACGCCTCTTTCGTTGTCTCCTCCTCCGGAGATCTCGTCGGCTCCTCGGACGCTTCCGGCTGGTGCGACGCTGCCACCCGGGTCCTACGTCGAGGTGGTGGTGCCCGCGGGTGGGACGCCGGCGTTGCGGTTGGGCTCGTTCGACGTCTTCGGGCCGGACGGGATTCGGCCGGTGGCGGACGGTCGTGCGCATCGGTACGGGGTCTATCTGGACGCCGAGAGCGCGTGGTTGTACGTCGACCGGAGTGTGCGGGGGGTGCTGTTCGCCCGGGACGTGGAGCGGGCCGGCGGGGAGTGGTCGTTCGGGGGAGTGGCCGGGTCGGGGCCGGTCTCGATGTGGGTGGGTGGGGTGCCGTCCTGATCGGGCTCTTCCGATCAGGGGGCCTGGTGGATCCGGGGTGCGCGGGCACCGGGGGTGCCAGGATGGGCGCATGCTGCGGATCGGGTTGACCGGTGGGATCGGGGCGGGGAAGAGTGCGGCAGCCGCCGCGCTCGCCGGGTTCGGCGCGGTGGTGATCGACGCCGATCGGCTGGCCCGGGAGGTCGTCGAGCCCGGCACGCCGGGGCTGGCCGCGATCGTCGAGGCGTTCGGGCCCGAGGTGCTGGCCGCGGACGGTTCGCTCGACCGGCCGAAGCTCGGGAAGATCGTGTTCGGGTCCGACTCGGCGCGCGCCCGCCTCAACGCCATCACGCACCCGCTGATCGGTGCGCTCACCGCGTCCCGGGCCGCGGACGCCCCGCCGGACGGCGTCGTCGTGCACGACATCCCGCTGATCGTCGAGGGCAACTCCGGGGCCGGGTTCCACCTGGTCGTCGTCGTGATGGCGCCGGAGGACGTCCGGATCAGGCGGCTGACCGAGCTGCGCGGGATGCCGGTCGAGGACGCCAAGGCCCGGATCGGGGTGCAGGCGACCGACGAGCAGAGGGTCGCAGCAGCCGACGTCCTGCTCGACAACGCGGGCACGCCGGACGAGTTGCGGGAGGCGGTCGGGGAGCTCTGGACGGAGCGGCTGCTGCCGTACGCGAACAACCTGGCCGGCGGAACGCCGGCCGAGCTGCCGCCGAACCCGGTGGCCTCCGATCCGCTGGTCTCCGGACGTCTGGCGTTCGCGCCGCTGCAGGCCGGCGCGGGGACGCCGGACCCGTCGGCGGCCGGGGCGTTCGGGCGCGCGGCGGCGCGCCTGCGCTTTCTTCTCCGAACGCCCGATCTGCCGGTCGACTCGACGCCCGGGCTTCCGGGGGTGCTCGATCTCCGGGTCACGGTGCCCGACGCCGAGGCGGCGACGGCGGCGTTGGACGGGTCGGGCTGGATCGTGGGGGCCTTCCCGGACGGAGCCGTGGCGTACTCGGCCGACCCCGGGGCACCTGGGCGTCTGTTCTTCGAGGTCGGTGCTTGAGTGGGAAGAACTGTCGGACCCGCGACGTACCGTTGAATCATGAGCCCGTCTCCCGGTCCCCACGCCCCTTCGGGGCTTCGTGACGATGCCGTGGCCCACGGCGAGACCACGTCCATCGTCCGGCGTCCCGGCCGGTTCGAGGTGGTCAGCGAGTACGAGCCGGCCGGTGACCAGCCGGCCGCGATCGACGATCTCGAGCGCCGGGTCAGGGCCGGCCAGAACGACGTCGTGCTGCTCGGTGCCACGGGCACCGGTAAGTCCGCGACGACGGCCTGGCTGATCGAGCGGCTCCAGCGGCCGGCGCTGGTGATCGCGCCCAACAAGACGCTGGCCGCTCAGCTGGCCAACGAGTTCCGCGAGCTGCTGCCGAACAACGCGGTCGAGTACTTCGTCTCGTACTACGACTACTACCAGCCCGAGGCCTACGTCCCGCAGACCGATACGTACATCGAGAAAGACTCCTCGATCAACGAGGAGGTCGAGCGGCTGCGTCACTCGGCGACGATGTCGCTGCTGACCCGGCGAGACACGATCGTGGTCGCCACCGTGTCGTGCATCTACGGCCTCGGTACGCCCCAGGAGTACATCGACCGGTCGATCCCGCTCAAGGTCGGGCAGGAGATCGAGCGCGAGAAGCTGCTCCGCTGGCTGGTCGACGTCCAGTACACCCGCAACGATCTGAACTTCACCCGCGGCACGTTCCGGGTCCGCGGCGACACGGTCGAGGTCATCCCGGCCTACGACGAGCTCGCCGTCCGCATCGAGATGTTCGGCGACGAGATCGAGAGGCTGTACCACCTCAACCCGCTCACCGGCGAGGTCGTCAACGAAGAGACCGAGCTGCACGTCTTCCCGGCCACCCATTACGTCGCGGGCCCGGAGCGGATGGAGCGGGCGATCCGCGGCATCGAGGCCGAGCTCGAGGAGCGGCTGGCCGAGCTGGAGAACCAGAACAAGCTGCTCGAGGCCCAGCGGCTGCGGATGCGCACCGCCTACGACATCGAGATGATGCGCCAGGTCGGCTTCTGCTCCGGCATCGAGAACTACTCCCGGCACATGGACGGCCGCGAGCCCGGCTCGCCCGGCTTCTGCCTGATCGACTACTTCCCCGAGGATTTCCTGCTCGTCATCGACGAGTCGCACAACACGGTTCCGCAGATCGGCGGCATGTACGAGGGCGACATGTCCCGCAAGCGCACGCTCGTCGAGTTCGGCTTCCGCCTGCCCAGCGCGATGGACAACCGCCCGCTGCGCTGGGAGGAGTTCCAGGACCGCGTCGGCCAGACCGTCTACCTGTCCGCGACGCCCGGCAACTACGAGATGGGCCGGGCCAAGGGCGAGTTCGTCGAGCAGATCATCCGCCCGACCGGCCTCATCGATCCGGAGGTCCTGGTCAAGCCCACCAAGGGCCAGATCGACGACCTGGTGCACGAGATCCGGGTGCGAGCCGAGCGCGACGAGCGTGTGCTGGTCACGACGCTCACCAAGAAGATGGCCGAAGACCTCACCGACTATCTGCTGGAGCTGGGCATCCGGGTGCGCTACCTGCACTCGGAGGTCGACACGCTGCGCCGCGTGGAGCTCCTCCGCGAGCTCCGCAAGGGCGACTTCGACGTCCTCGTCGGCATCAACCTCCTGCGCGAGGGCCTGGACCTGCCCGAGGTCTCCCTGGTGTCCATTCTCGACGCCGACAAGGAGGGCTTCCTCCGCAGCGAGACGTCGCTGGTCCAGACGATCGGCCGAGCCGCCCGTAACGTCTCCGGCCAGGTGCACATGTACGCCGACCAGATCACCCCGTCGATGCGCCGAGCCATCGACGAGACCAACCGCCGCCGCGAGAAGCAGATCGCCTACAACACCGAACGAGGCGTAGACCCCCAGCCGCTCCGCAAGAAGATCGTCGACATCCTCGACGACATCTACCGGGAGGCCGCCGAGAACGAGAGCGGCGACCTGATCGGTGGCTCCGGCCGCCAACAGTCGCGAGGCAAGTCGCCGGTACCGGGCCTGAAGTCGAAGGCCGCGACCGTGGGGGTGGGGGCACACCGGGAGGGGATGGCCCGGGCTGAGCTGGCGGACCTGATTCAGCAGCTGAACGACCAGATGCTGGCCGCGGCCAGGGAGCTGCAGTTCGAGCTGGCGGCGCGGTTGAGGGATGAGATCGGGGAGCTGAAGAGGGAGCTGCGGGGGATGGATGCGGCTGGGGTGAAGTAGCGCGCGGTTGAGCTTGCCGCGGCCCGGTCCGCGGCCGGGCGGCCCGGCGGCCCGGGCGGGCGGTCCGGCGGGTCCGGGCGGCCCGGGCGGGCCGGGCGGGCCGGGTCCGGGCGAGCGGTCCGGCGGGGCGGTCCGGTGGCGGGGCGGTCCGGTGGGGGCCGTAGGTCGGGCGAGGGCTGTGGTCGGCAGCGCGCGTCGCGCCCACCCGGGCTTAGGCTCGCCCCGCGGAATTTGGCCGCGCCCCTGCACCTCCGTGCTCGGCCGCGGTCGTGCCTAGCGCCTTGCCCGGCGTTCTACCTGTGTTCCGCGTTCTGCCCGAGCTCCGCGCTCTACGCACGCCTTGTGCCTGCACTCCGCGCCCTGCCTGTACCCCGCGTCCCACGCCTTGCCTTGTACCCAGGTTCCGCCCCGCGTTTTGCTCGCGCCTCGCGTTCTGCCCGCGCCCTGCGCTGTGTCCGCGCCCAGCGCTCTGCGCTGTGTCCGCCCTCTGCGCTCTGCCCGTACTCCCCGTCGCGCCCCCTTCTCCGCCTGTACCCGACGTAACCCCCGCACCCCCCGATCTGCCCTCGCACTGCGCCCAGCCCCATGCTCTGCCGGCGCCCCGTGCCGAGTCCACGCCCCCGCCTGTACCCCGCGTTGCGCCCGCGCCCCGCAGCCTGCTTCTCCACGGCGCTCCGCACCCACGGCCAACCGGGTGGCCTCCGTAAGCAGCCGGCCGCGTCTACGTCCGGCGCCTACGGCCACGCGGCGCCCGCTCTTCCGCCGGCGCGCAGGGCGAATTCAATACGCGTTGGCCGTCCATCGGACGCGCCCATCGCGTCCGCGCGCCTTCCACCTCGGCTGCACCACAGATGCTTCCCGCCACCACCTGCGGTCGCCATCACCCGCCTGTCGCCACCGCCACCGCCCGCCGGGCATCCGCAAGTCGCGCTTCTGTCGTCCGACCATGTCCCGGACACCCGCTGCGCGTTGCCGCCCGCCGCGTGCCCGCCTACTTCTGCTGGTCGCGTCCACCGTGCCCTCTGCCGCTGACCGAGCGGCGTCCGCCCACCTGGCGTCCGTCGTCGCCTACCGGGCGCAATGCCATCGCCAGTCGTGTCACCCTTCCGTCCACCGGTCTCGGTCACCCGCCGCCAGCGCCAGCCGCGCCACCTGCGTTCCAGCGCCGTCCCACCCATCGTGCGGCGGCCGTGTCACCCACCACGGCTGCGCCAACGTCGTCCGGCCGCTGCGGGCGCCGCGCAACCCTCCCGGGCGCAGCGGAGGTTCCGGCGCAATCAAGGCGGGTGCGTCGACGTCCGGCCACGCCACCTGCCGGTGCCGCCCGCCGCCCGCCGTCCGCCATCCGCTAGTTGTGTCCCCTCGTCGGGCTGCGCTGACCGTCGACCGGCAGCCGCGGGCGCAACCCTCCCGGGTGGGGCAGTCGAGGCCCGCGGCGCATCTGAGGCGGCTTCCCATCAGCATCGCCACCCGCAGTCCGGTGGGCGGGCCACCTACCGTCAACCAGCCGCACCACCCGCCGAGGGACCCCGCGCACCGACCGCGGCGCGGCCGAACTATCCACCTCAGCCATCCGCACCACCCCCCGGAGCAGCGGCAGAGCCCCCCGAGCGCGGCCGGGCCACCGCCATGAGCCGGCCGCCCGACGCGGGCCGCCAAGCCACCCCCGGTTGCAGCACAGGTACCAACAAAACTGCGCTACCGTCCGGCTCCCCGGCCGCACTCAGGCGTCCACCGGAGTGTCCCGATATGCCTCCCGTCAGGAACACGGATTGTTCTCACGGGAGGTACAGACGATGGATCGTCGTAAATTGCTCGGGGCCGCCGCGGTCGCCGTCCCCGCCATCGCCGGCGCCGCCCTGCTCAGCGACCTGGACTTCGGCACCGACCCTCGCGCGGAGACGTCCGAGGGCTTCGCGGGCCAGGCCGAGGAGGTGTCCGGCGACGCGGCCGTGGCACAGAACGCCGCTCCGCCGGTC
The DNA here is from genome assembly GCF_006912135.1 of Cryptosporangium phraense. NCBI lineage: Bacteria > Bacillati > Actinomycetota > Actinomycetes > Cryptosporangiales > Cryptosporangiaceae > Cryptosporangium > Cryptosporangium phraense. The sequence goes on from NZ_VIRS01000025.1 coordinate 26,201, forward strand.
ATCGGGGTTCAGTTCCACGGCACCTGGGACATGTACTGGAACGGCACCGCGCCCAACACGATGTTCTACAAGCACCTCGACACGCTGGCCGCGAAGGGCGTCCAGGTCCTGCGCCTCGACGTCGGGTGGTCCTCCGCCCAGCCCACCAACGCCGCGCCGGCCGCGTCCCAGTGGTACCACCAGCGGATCAACACCGTCCTCGACGAGGCCCGCGCCCGAGGGATGCAGGTCTTCGTGACGGTCCACCAGTCGCCGGCTTGGGCCCGTCCCAACACCGGCAGCGAGGTGAAGCAGTACCCGACCGACCCGAACTCGATCAAGCCGTGGCTGACGTTCTTCGCGTCCACCTACGGGGCCAAGATCCTGGCGATCGAGGTCTGGAACGAGCCGAACCTGCCCGACTTCACCCAGATCGGCGACTCGGCCCAGCGCACCACGCGCTACGTCGCGTTCCTCAAGGCCGCCTACGCGGCGATCAAGGCCGGCCGCTCGTCGCTGCCGGTGATCTTCGCCGGACCGTGCCAGACCGACGACGTGTTCATCCGGGACTGCTACGCGGCCGGCGCCAAGGGCAACTTCGACATCATGGGCGTCCACCCGTACCAGGGCAACCAGACCAAGCCCCCGGAGTCGACCGACATCACCGGCAAGGCGCGCATGACCAACATGCCGGCGATCATCAACGTGATGGCGCAGTACGGAGACTCGGCCAAGCCGATCTGGTGGACCGAGTTCGGCTTCAGCGTGCACTCCAACGACGCGGTCCCGGCCGGTCAGGTGTGGCTGTACGGGGTACCGGACGACCAGACCTCGGCGTCCTACATCTCCCGGGCCTACTACCTGGCCTGGCAGCAGTGGCCCCAGGTGAAGCTGGCCGTCACGTACTGCGGGTACAAGACGCCGTCGGACAGCCTCGGCCACCAGTACGGCTTCCGGATCATGGAGGCCGACGGCACGGCGAAGCCGCAGCTCGTCGCTCTCTCCAACATCCGTCAGGCGTTCGGATCGTTGCAGAAGCTGTAGGACCGTAGGCCGGCCACTGACCCCCAGTGGCCGGCCTTCAGTCCGTTTCGACGTCCGTGAAGTGTTCGACGTGCGGGGGCGCGGCGAAGTACGGGCCGATCGCCGCCCGCCAGCGCCCGAACCGCTCGGTGGCCCGGAAATTCTGTTCGTGGGCCTCGACCGAGTCCCACTCGACCAGCAGCACGAACCGGCTCGGGGTCTCGACGCCCTGGGTCATCCGGACCGTCCGGCAGCCTTCGACGCCGATCAGCTCCTTCACCGCCGAGCGGTACGCATCCGCGAAGTCGGATTCCTGACCCGGCGCTACATCGATGAGCGCAACTTCCAGCACCATGCGCCTGAGCCTGCCAGATCGCGCGCGCCCGGCGCGAACAGACCGTTGCGACCTGCATCCCTCGTTCTGCAACATCCGCGCGGAAATCCGTCTACGATGGGCCCCAGGACAATTGGACGTTGATCACACTCCGCCCATTCCGGCGTGACGGGAAGCCGTGAAGACGGGTGAATGCCCGTTTCACCTGGTGACTTATCCCCACCCGGCGGTTGCGCACGCGCCTGTGCCCTTTACTATGGGAATCCGACGAGGGGAGTAGCCCCACGGTCCACCCGGTCAATACGGCGAGCGCGGAACGATCTTCCGTGTGAACCCCGGGCACCGGCCCGCTCCGGCGGGTAGCGAGACCTCGGACACGTAACGCTGCGCGTGATCCGGGAGAGTCATGACCGTTTCGTTGTGGGTGTGGGCCGCGACCATCGCCGGCCTGTTGGTACTCGTCGCCATCGACATCTGGCACGCGAGGCGTCCCCACCACGTCGGGTTCCGCGAAGCGACGACCTGGTCGGTCATCTACATCGTCGCGTCGATCATCTTCGGCGTGCTCATCCTGGTGTTCTCCGGGATGGACCACGGCACCGAGTTCTTCGCCGGCTGGCTGATCGAGAAGAGCCTGTCGGTCGACAACCTGTTCGTGTTCGCGGTGATCCTGTCGACGTTCGGGGTCCCCGACAAGCACCAGCAGAAAGTGCTGCTGATCGGCATCCTCGGGGCGCTGGTCATGCGGGCGATCTTCATCGCGGTCGGCGCCGCCGCCATCCACCGGTTCGCGTTCACGTTCGTCATCTTCGGCGCGTTCCTGATCTACACCGCGGTCAAGCTGGTGCGCTCGCACGGCGAGCAGCCCGACGTGGGCAACAGCCGGGCGGTGAAGATGCTGCGCCGGTTCATCCCGGTCACCGACGACTTCCCGGAGAACAGCGCGCTGACCGTCAAGCGCGACGGCAAGCGGCTGGCCACCCCGCTGCTGGTCGTCGTCGTCACGATCCTGTCGGTCGACCTGGTGTTCGCGCTCGACTCGATCCCCGCGGTGTTCGGCGTGACCGAGAGCCCGTACATCGTCTTCACCGCCAACGCGTTCGCGCTGCTGGGGCTGCGGGCGCTGTACTTCCTGCTGATCGGGCTGCTCGACCGGCTGGTGCACCTGCACTACGGCCTCGCGGTCGTGCTCGCCTTCATCGGCGTCAAATTGATCCTGCATTACGCGCACACGGTGTGGTCCTGGGTGCCGGAGATACCGACCGCGGTCTCGTTGGCGGTCGTGGTCCTGGTGCTCGCCGTGACCACCGTGACCAGCCTCCGGGCCACGAGGAAAGCTCAGGTTGTGAGGTCCGAACATGGTTGAGACGCGACACACGGCGATGTTTCTGTCGCACCATGTAAGACCGATGGCTTCTTCCGGGTATGTATGCGCCAGTCGACGAGAGGCCTGACCGGTGGATGTTCCTGCCTGGGTGGAATGGGGCGTGCTGGGCACGCTCTTCGTTCTGCTGGCCTTCGACGTCTGGGTGATCGGTCGTCGGCCGCACGAGCCGTCGATCCGGGAGAGCACGCTCGGCGTCATCGGCTACGTCGCGATCGCGCTGATCTTCGGCGTCGGCATCTGGTGGCTGGCCGGCGGCCGGTACGCGGGTGAGTACTACGCGGGCTGGCTGACCGAGTACAGCCTCTCGGTCGACAACCTGTTCGTGTTCCTGATCATCATGAGCCGCTTCAAGGTGCCCCGGATCTACCAGCAGAAGGTGCTGCTGATCGGCATCATCCTGGCGCTGGTGCTGCGCGGCCTGTTCATCGCCGCCGGTGCGGCCGCGATCGAGCGGTTCATCTGGGTGTTCTTCCTGTTCGGCGGCTTCCTCCTCTACACGGCCTGGAACCTGGCGTTCCACCACGAGGACGAGGAGGAGTTCAAGGAGAACGTGCTGATCCGCTGGTCGCGGCGGGTGCTGCCGATCTCGAAGGACTTCGGCGACGGCAAGCTGCGCACCCGCGAGAAGGGCAAGCGGCTGTGGACGCCGATGGTCGTCGTCCTGATCGCGATCGGCACCACCGATCTCCTGTTCGCGTTCGACTCGATCCCGGCGATCTTCGGACTCACCCGGGAGCCGTTCCTGATCTTCACCGCGAACGTGTTCGCGCTGATGGGGCTCCGCCAGCTGTACTTCCTGCTCGGCGGGCTGCTCGACCGGCTGATCTACCTCTCGGTCGGGCTCGCGTTCATCCTCGCGTTCATCGGCGTGAAGCTGATCCTGGAAGCCCTGCACGAGAACACGCTGCCGTTCATCAACGGCGGCCACCCGGTCGAGTGGGTTCCCGAGGTGCCGATCTGGGCCTCGTTGGTGGTGATCGTGGGGACGTTGGGCGTGACGACGTTGGCGAGCCTGTGGCGGTCCCGGCGGCCGGCGTCCGACCGGGAACTAACGTCGGTGGAGCACTGAGACGCAGACGCACGCGGCCAGCAGGGCCGGGTAGAGGTCCGGCGCGGCCGGCGAGTGGCCCAGGAGCGTCTCGATGCGTTCCAGCCGCTGGTAGAGCGACTGGCGACGGAGGTGCAGCGCGGCCGCGGTCTTGGTCGCGCTGGCGCCGTGCCGGAGGTAGAGCTCCAGCGTCCGCACCAGGCCGGTGCGGTGGCGGGCGTCCCAGACGATCAGCGGGCCGATCGTCCGTTCGACGAACGCGTCCAGCTGGCCCGGGGCGGCTCGCCGGCTGAGCTCGAGTTCGAGCGCGAGCGTGCGGGCCGCGACGATGACCGGCCGGCTCCCCGGCCGGGCCGCCCCCCGGGAAGTCCCCGCCAAGGCCAACGCCAGCGCAGCCCGCGCCAGCTCCAACGACGCCGCCCACGCAGCGGTCCCGCCTGCAGCGGTCCCGCCGGCGGCGGTCCCGCCGGCGGCGGCTGCGCCCGGCACCGCGTAGCCCAGAGCCACCGTCACCTGGGGCGCTCCGGATCGCCGACCGGCGTCCGCAAAGGCAGTTTCGAGCGCACCGACCGGATCCCCGGCCTCGGGCGCCACCACCAACGCCAGGACCGACTCGCGCACCCGCGCGCGCAGCGCGGACGTGCCGAGCAGGCGGGCCGCCTGGTCGACCAGCGTGACCGCGGGCCGGGTCTCCGGCGCGTCGATCGCGACGCCGATCAGCAGCCGCCCCGGTGGCGGCCGGAAGCCCGCCAGACCGGTCCGGACGACGGTCTCGGCCGGCGCCGGAGCCGCGCCGCCGACCAGGTCGGACAGGAAAGCGGCGGCGTGCCGCTCGCGCTCGGTCGGCGGGTCGCCGGTGCGCAGGATCTCGACCGCGAGCGCGGTCGCGGTCCGCTCCACGGTCGCGGCCAGATCCTCGGGCGCGAGCGACGAGCCACCCGCCGCCACCACCCGGCCCCACGACCGCCCGTGCACGATCACCTCGGACGACGCCTGCGCGGAGTCCACCGCCCGCCAGGCCGCGTGGTCGTCGGGAACGCCGTGGGACGCGACGAGCGCCCCGCTCGCGGTGGTCAGCACGGTCGCGGTGCCGGCCACCTCGGCCGCGGTGCGGAGCAACCCGGCCACGCCCGCCCCGGAGATCAACGCCTCGTTGAGGGCCCGGGTCACCCGATCGCCGAGTCGCAGGCGACGGGCCGCCTCGTCGACGATCGCGGTGTTCGCGGCCTCGCACATCCGGATGAACGGCACGACCGCCCGCAGCGCGATCAGCGGTAAGCCCCGCCGCGACGCCTCGTCCGCGAGCTCCGCGGGCAGCTCCGGGAACGTCCGGCCGATCTCCACCGCGAGCCCGCTCACCCCGGCGTCGACCAGCTCGCGGACGTAGTGACGGCGGGCGCCCGCGTCGCTCCCGGCCAGCCCGAGACCGGTCGTGAGCAGCAGTTCTCCGCCCGACAGCAGCGGCCCGATCTCGTAGATCTCGCTCGAGTGCACCCAGCGCACCGCACGGCCGAGCGCGTCCTGCCCGGTGAGCACGAGTGGTCGCGCCTCCCGGACCGCCTCGAACTCGAGCACCTCGGCCAACGTCAGCGCCACTTGTCACCCCGTCGGCTCGGCACCCCCACAGTATGGACGCCGCGTCAGTTGTCCGGTTGTGGTAGTCGGGCGCACAGTAAACGCCATGATGATCCAGGATCCGGCCGCGTTGCTGGCGGTGGCGGTCGAGGAGGCCAGGGCCGGCCTCGCCGAGGGCGGTGTCCCGATCGGGGCCGCGCTCTTCGGTACCGACGGCAGGCTGCTCGGGCGGGGTCGCAACCGGCGGGTGCAGGACGGCGACCCGTCGCTGCACGCGGAGACGAGCGCGTTCCGCAACGCCGGCCGCCGCCCGACCTACTTCGACACGATCATGGTCACCACGCTCTCGCCGTGCTGGTACTGCTCCGGGCTGGTCCGCCAGTTCGGCATCGGGCAGGTGATCATCGGCGAGGCCACGACGTTCTCCGGCGGCCACGATTGGCTGGCCGAGCACGGAGTGCGGATCACGCTGCTCGACGACCCGGAGTGCGTCGGGCTGATGAGCGACTTCATCCGGGACCGCCCGGAACTCTGGGCCGAGGACATCGGCGTCGAGATCGAGGCCACATGATCACCTCCATCGACCTGCGCGACGACCCGGCCACCGTCGCGGAGCAGATCGACGCGACCCTGCAGCAGTCCGGGTTCATGCTGGTCACCGGCCACGGCGTCCCGGCCGAGTTACGGGCCGAGGTACGGAAGGCCTCCCGCGGGTTCTTCGCACTCGACCCCGCGGTGAAGAACCGGTACGCCGCCACCGTCGGCGGCCGCGGGTGGCTGCCGACCGGCGTCGAGGCCAACGGATATGCCGAGGGCACCGAGACGCCGCCCGACCTCAAGGAGACGTTCGCGATCGGCGCCGACACGCCGGTCGGCGATCCGGTCGTCGACGACGCCTGGTTCCTCCCGAACGTCTGGCCGTCCGAGGTGCCCGCCCTGCGGCGCACCCTCCTCCAGTACGAAACCGCGATGCGGACGCTCGCCGATCGGCTGCTCCGGGCCTGCGCCGACGCCCTGGGTCTCGAAACGGACTTCTTCGTACCCACCCACCCCACCTGGACGCTCAACCTCAACTGGTACCCGTCCCTGGGCGTGGTCGGCGAGCCGGAAGAGGGCCAGTACCGGATCGGCCCGCACACCGACTTCGGCACGCTGACGCTGCTCGACCGCGAGTACGGCAGCGGCGGCCTGCAGGTCTTCACCGCCGACGGCGTCTGGGTGGACGCGCCCTACGACCCGGACGCGTTCACGATCAACGTCGGCGACCTGCTGGCCCGCTGGACCGGCGACCGGTGGCTCTCGGCCCGGCACCGGGTGCTGCCGCCCCAGGCCGACGCCCCGGACGAGGACCTGGTGTCGCTCGTCTACTTCTACGAGGCGAACCACGACACGGTCGTGCACACGCTCGAACCCCCGATCGGCCGCACCGCGCATCCGCCGGTGGTCAGCGGCGACTTCATCCGTGAACGGCTCGACGCCATCACCATCAACTAGGAGGCAGCCGTGACGGTCACCGAAGAGCCGATTCGCGAGGGCGAATACGGCACCCGGGTCGTCGCCGTCGAACCCGGCGGCATCGAGAAGATCCCGCTCGCCGACCGGCACGGACGCCCGCTCAACCTGTTCTGGACCTGGGCGTCCCCGAACCTGGAATTCGCGACGATCTACCTGGGCGTCCTGGCCACGCTGGTCTTCGGGCTGACGTTCTGGCAGGCCGTGCTGGCGATCGTCCTGGGCAACGCGCTGTCCTCGGTCGCGCACGGCATCCTGTCGGCGCGTGGGCCGGTCCACGGCGTCCCCGAGATGGTGTTGTCGCGCGGGGCGTTCGGGTTCTGGGGCAACCTGCTCCCGGCCGGGTTCCTGGCCGTGACCGCGGGCATCGGGTGGTTCGCGGTCAACAGCGTCAGCGCCACGTTCGCGCTGAATTCGCTGACCGGTCTGCCCAAGTGGCTGTGCCTGGTGGTCGTGGTGCTCGCGCAGGTCGCGATCGCGTTCTTCGGGCACAACCTCGTCCACTCGTTCGAGCGGTGGGCGTTCCCGGTGCTGGCGGTGATCTTCGTGATCGGCTCGGTCGTCGTGCTGAGCAAGTCGCACCCCGGGGCACCGGCCGGCGCCGGGATACCCGGCGTGGGGACGGCCGGGGGATTCCTGCTCACGCTGGCGGCGGTGTTCGGTTACGGCTCCGGCTGGAACCCCTACGCCTCCGACTACACCCGGTACCTCCCGCCCGACACGAACCGGCGAGCAGTCGGCTTCTTCGCCGGTGCCGGGATCTTCGTCACCTGCACGCTGCTGCAGATCGTCGGGGCCGCCTCGGTGACCGTCGGGCCGCCGGCCTCGGACAACCCGACGACCGCGTTCGTCGACACGATGCCGTCGGTGCTCGCGAACCTCACGCTGCTGGCGATCGCGATCGGCGGCGTGTCGGCCAACGTGCTGAACATCTACTCGGGCTCGATGTCGTTCCTGACGATGGGCGTGCGGCTGCCCGCCCACCTGCGCCGGGCGCTGGTCGCGGTCACGTTCGGCGTCATCGGGTTCCTGGTCGCGCTCTCCGGCCTGGAGGACGCCGGACACAAGTACGAGAACTTCCTGCTGGTCATCGGGTACTGGATCGCGCCCTGGCTCGGCGTGGTGCTGGTCGACATCTGGCTCCGCCGGAACGACACCGACGGCAGCCGGATCGCCCCCGTGCTCTACGACCGGCGCTACACGAACTGGGCCGGGCCGATCGCGATGGTGCTCGGGCTCGTCGTGTCGATCGGCCTGTTCTCGAACCAGACCCAGTTCAGTGGATACGTCGTGCGAGAAGCTCCCAGCATCGGCGACATCACCCCGATCGTCGGATTCCTGCTCGCGGCCGTCGTCTACTTCGCGATTCGCCTGCCCATCACTAGGCGTACATAAGTAACTTTTGGTACATATGGTGTCACCAAGTGCGAGCTTTGCGGGAGGCTGGCGTGGGTGACCCGACGTACGAAGAAGGCACCGAGTACCGGGAGATGGTGGACGCCATCTCCGACTTCGGGCTGGTCCGGCTGGACGGTTCCGGGCTGATCCGGGGCTGGCACGGTGCGATGACCGACATCACCGGCTACCCGGCCGACGAGGTGCTCGGCCGGTCGGAGGCCCTGCTCATCCCGGACGACGACGCCGACGAGATGCTGCGCCGCGAGCTGGAGAAGGCCACGTCCGAGGGGCGCTGCGTCGCCGAGGGCTGGCGGAACCGCCGGGACGGGGGCCGCTTCTGGGCCACGATCACGATCACGCCGCTGCCGCACACCGGCGGCTACGTGATGCTCTTCCGCGACCTCACCGAGCGGCGCGACCAGGAGATCGCGCTGCGCAGCATCGAGGACATGCTCGACAGCATCACCGACTACGAGGTGATCCGGCTCGACGCCGACGGCAACGTCCAGTCCTGGAACCCGGGCGCCGAACGGCTCCGCCAGTACACGGCGGAGGAGGTGATGGGCCGGCCGGTCTCGATGTTCTACGCCGAGGACGAGGTCCGGAGGGGCGTCCCGGAGCGGGAGATGGCCGCGGCGGTGCGCGAGGGCCGGTTCGAGGCCGAGGGCTGGCGGTTGCGCCGCGACGGCAGCCGCTTCTGGGCCAACGACGTCCTGAGCCCGATCAAGAGCCCCGACGGCGAGGTGATCGGCTACGTCAAGGTCGCCCGCGACCAGAGCGACCGACGCGAGGCCGAGCAGATCGTGGCCCGCCAGCGCGACGAGATCCTCGAGCTCTCGACGCCGGTCATCCAGGTCTGGGACGACGTCCTCGTGCTGCCGGTCATCGGGACGCTGGACAGCGCCCGCGCCGCCCGGCTCACCGAGAACCTGCTCGAGCGGATCGCCCGCGACCAGGCCGAGGTCGTGATCCTCGACGTCAGCGGCGTGCCCGCGGTCGACACCGAGGTCGCGCAGCACCTGCTCAAGACCGTGGAGGCGGCCCGGCTGATGGGCAGCGTCAGCGTGCTCTCCGGCGTCCGGCCGGAGACCGCGCAGGCCATCGTCCACCTCGGGATCGAACTCGGCACGCTGCGCTGCCGCAGCAACCTCAAGGACGCCCTGCAACTGGCTCTTCGTCTCGTGGGGGCGCCGCTGGGAACCGAGACCGTCGATGCCTGACGACGTCCCGATGATGCGGATCGGCTCGAATCTGCTGGTCACGCTGCAGGGCGACCTCGAGGACGCCACCGTCGAGCAGATCGAGCGCGTGGTGACCCGGGAAGTGGCCCGGATCCAGGCCCGGGGGATGCTGATCGACATCAGCGGGCTCTCGCTGGTCGACTCGTTCGTCGCCCGGGTCATCGCCCGGCTCGTCGGGATGGCCCGGTTGCTCGGGGCCCGGGCGACGCTCGTCGGTATGCAGCCCGCCGTCGCGCTCACGCTGGTCGAGCTGGGTGTCTCGATGAAACACGTGCACACCGCGCTCAACGCCGAGCAGGGCTTGGCCCGCCTCCAGGGACTACGGGATGACCGTCTCGACGGATAACGCGCACCTCGTGACGATCGGGGCCGAGTCGGACCTGCTCCGGGTCCGGACGACGCTGCGCGCCGAGTCCCAGGTGGCCGGCCTCGGCCTCACCAGCGCCACGAAGTTCATCACGGCCGGCAGCGAGCTCGCCCGCAACATCGTCCGGTACGCGCTGCACGGGCAGGGCGAGGTGCTCATCGAGGCGCTCGAGGAGGGCAGCCGGAAGGGCGTCCGGGCCACGTTCACCGACGCCGGCCCGGGCATCGCCGACCTCGACGCGGCGATGACCGACAACTTCACGACGGGCGGCGGCCTGGGCCTCGGGCTCCCCGGCAGCCGGCGGCTCGTCGACGAGTTCTCGATCGACACCGGGCCCGGCCGCGGGACCACGGTGGTGATCACCCAGTGGGGTCGGTAGACGCGGGCGTCCGGAACTCGACCCACACCCAGGTCGTGGTCTCCGACGACACCGCGGTGGGCGAGGCCCGTCGCATCGCCCACCAGCTGGCCGCCGGGCTCGGCGCCGACGACGTCGGCATCACCCGGGCCGAGCTGGTCGCGACCGAGCTGGGGATGAACCTGCTGCGTCACGCCGAGCCGGGCGGGTGGCTCCTGCTCCGCGCGGTCCCGCCCGGCGGCGTCGAGATCCTCGCGGTCGACCGCGGCCCGGGGATCCGCGACCCCGAGGCCGCGTTGGACGGCCGCGCACCGGCCCCGAAGGGCCTCGGCTGCGGTCTGGCGTCGGTCCGGCGCGCGTCCACGCTGGTCGACCTCTACACCCGCGTCGGTTCCGGCACGGTCGTCCTCGCCCTCGTCGATGTTCTCGATGCGGACGCGGCCCCGCGCGCGCCGCGGGCCTGGGCCGGCGTCTCGGTCGGCCTGTTCGAGGCGAACGGCGACGGCTGGTCGGTCGTCGAGTCCGACGACGGACGGCTGGCCGTCGCCGTGGTGGACGGCGTGGGGCACGGCGTCGCGGCCTCGGTCGCCGCCGACGTCGTCCTGGACGTGTTCGGCAGCGCGCCGACCGAGCTGACGGCGTTCGCCGGCCGGGCCAACGAGGCGGCCCGGGGAACGCGGGGCGCGGTGGCCACGCTGTGCGTCCTCGACCCGGCCGCCGAGCGGATCTCGTCGCTGGCGCTGGGCAACGTCAACGGGCGGGTGTTCACCGGCGGGGCCGAGAAAGGCATCGTCACGTACAGCGGCAGCCTCGGGCTGGGCAGCCAGGTCCCGTCGGCCCGCATCCAGCACCACGACTGGCGGCCCGGCGCGACGCTCGTGCTCTGGACCGACGGCCTGCGCAGCCGGATCGACGTCAGCGGCTACCCCGGGTTGTTCGAGCACGACGCCGCTGTCGTGGCCGCGGTACTGCACCGTGACCACGCCCGCGGCACCGACGACGTCACCGTGGTCGTCGTCCACCGGGGTGCGTCGTGACCGGGGGATCGTCCGACGTCGGCGCGCTCGTCGCGGAGATCAAGGCCCTGCGGGCCGAGCTGGACGACACGAGCCGCGGCCTGATGGCGCTGTACGCGGAGCTGTCGGCGCAGACCGACGCCCTGGAGCGGGCCCGGGTCGCGGCCGAGGACGCGACCCGGGCCAAGGCGGCGTTCCTGGCCGACATGGGCCACGAGATCCGCAACCCGCTCAACTCGGTGATCGGCTTCGCCGAGCTGCTGGGCGAGACCGAGCTGAGCGGAGAGCAGGCCGACTACCTCCGCCCGATCCAGGCGGCCGGCGAGCACCTCCGCAGCCTGATGGACGACCTGCTCGACTTCTCCAAGCTCGAGGCCGGTCACTTCACGTTCGAGTCGATCACGTTCGACCTGGTCAGCTGCATCGAGGACGCGCTGGCGATCGCCGCGCCGCAGGCCGCGGCGAAGGAGATCGGGCTGGCCGCGGTGTTCGAGCCGGACTCCCCGCGCACGGCCCGCGGTGACCCCACCCGGATCCGCCAGATCCTGGTGAACCTGCTGGTCAACGCGGTCAAGTTCACCGCCGAGGGCAACGTCTGGGTCGAGTTGACCTGCCGGAACCGGGACAGCGGCCGCGCCTGTCTCTCGCTTTCGGTGCACGACACCGGCATCGGGATCGCGGCCGACGCGCTGGAGCGCATCTTCGTCCCGTTCGCGCAGGCCGACGTGTCGACGACCCGGCGGTTCGGCGGCACCGGTCTGGGCCTGTCGATCGCCCGGGAGCTGAGCCAGCGGATGGACGGGGAGCTCACGGTCTCGTCCGAGCTCGGCGTCGGGTCGACGTTCACCAGCACCGTGCACCTGGAGATCGACCGCGCGACGATCACCGAGCCGGACGACCAGCCGCTGACCGGGCGGACCGTGCAGCTGACCCACGAGGACGCGGTTACCGAGCGTGCGCTCGGGGTACATCTGGCCAGCTGGGGAGCGCAGGTCCGGCCCGATCCCGAGGGCGCGGTGCTCGCCGTGGTCGGCGCGGAGCGGTTGCCGGAGACCGCACCGGGCGTGCCGGTCCTGGTCGTGGCGCCGCTGTCCACCCGGCGGTCGGAACTCGACGTCGCTCCCGGCGTGACCGCCGTTCTGCACAGCCCGCTCCGGCGGGCGCACCTGCGGGCGGCGGTGGACGAGGCGCTGGCCGCGGCGACCGACCCGCACCTGGCCTGACCTCGTTCACCGCCCGTTCACGCGGCTAGGCGACGGTTGCGCAGGAACGTGAACCAGGCGGGGAAGGGGCGGCAATGACCGACCAGACGACCAGCGAGCGGGACGGCGCCGAGCTCTACGACGAGACCGGCCGCTTCGTGCTGGCGCGCGCACAGGGTTACAAGGTCGAGGACAACCCCGAGGACGACCCGGTGCTGCTGCACGCCGACGGCACCCCGGTCGACACCTGGCGCGAGGGCTACCCGTACGACGAGCGGATGAGCCGGGACGAGTACAACCGGGTCAAGCGTCTGCTCCAGATCGAGCTGCTCAAGCTGCAGAACCACATCAAAGAGACCGGCCAGCGCCTGGTCATCCTGTTCGAGGGCCGGGACGCGGCCGGCAAGGGCGGCACGATCAAGCGGTTCATGGAGCACCTGAACCCTCGGGGTGCGGTCGTGGTCGCGTTGGAGAAGCCGACCGAGCGCGAGCAGACCCAGTGGTACTTCCAGCGGTACGTCGCGCACCTGCCGGCCGCGGGCGAGATCGTGATGTTCGACCGGTCCTGGTACAACCGGGCCGGCGTCGAGCGCGTGATGGGCTTCTGTACGCAGGATCAGTACGACCAGTTCTTCGAGGACGTGCCGAAGTTCGAGCAGATGCTCGTCGAGAACGGGACGCACCTGGTCAAGCTCTGGTTCTCGGTGACGCAGTCGGAGCAGCGCACCCGGTTCGCGATCCGGGAGATCGACCCGGTCCGGCAGTGGAAGCTGTCGCCGACGGACATCGCCTCGCTCGACAAGTGGGACGCCTACACGAAGGCGAAAGAGGCGATGTTTCTGCGCACGGATCTGTCGATCGCGCCGTGGACGGTGGTGCGGAGCAACGACAAGAAGCGCGCCCGGGTCGAGGCGATGAAGTACGTGCTCTCGCGGTTCGACTACGCCGACAAGGACGAGGAGATCGCGGGCACCCCCGATCACCACATAGTCGGCAGCGCCGCCCACGTCCTGCCGGACTAGTTCGCGAAGAACCTCGACGGGCTGAAGGCCAGCCAGCTGAGGTAGGCGGTGAGTAACAGGCCGAGGAGCGCTGCGGCGAGGCGCGGCGCTCCGTGCGGCAGCGCGTCGACGAGGACGCACGAAACGAGGAGCACGACGCCCGGCGCTGCCGGGTGTACCCGCTTGGTCACACATCGATGGTCGGGGGCCACGCACACCACGGCTGGTCCGAATAGTGAACGCCCGGCGAACCTCACTCGACGAGGCCGGACACGGACGCGACCTTCGCCCGGTAGAAGTCGAGGTGCGCGCGGGCGGCGGTGGTCCAGGTGTAGCTCTGGGCCAGGGCTCGGCCGGGGGCCGGGTCGTGTGGGTGGTCCAGGGCCTCGGCCAGCGCGCCCGCCAGCGCGTCGACGGAACCCGCGAACCGAACCGCGGAGCCGAAGACCTCTCGCAACACTGGAAGATCGCTGGTCACGACCGAGACGCCGGCGGCCAGGGCCTCCATCGCGGCCAGCCCGAAGCCCTCCTTGGTCGACGGGAACGCGAACGCGGCCGCGCCGGCCACCAGGGACGGCAGCTCCTCATGGGGCACCGGTCCGAGCACGAGCGGTTCGACGCCCAGCGCCGCCGCCCGGGCCTCCCACCTCGCCCGGTACTCCCGGTAGTCGAAGAGCGTCTCGCCGCCGGCGATCACCAGCTCGACGTCCGGACGCCGCAACTCCGCGAACGCCTCCAGGAGCTCGATCGAACCCTTGCGCGGCTCGATCCCGCCGACCGCGAGCACGTACCGGCCCAGGTGGGTCGCCGGGCGGGCCGCGGCGAACCGGGCCGCGTCCACACCGTTCGGGATCACGGTCGGCGACAAGCCCCAGCCCGCGCGGACCTCGGCCGCCACCGCCGCCGACACGCAGACGTGCGCGAACGGTTCCATGATCGCGCGCTCGTGGCAGGCGGCCAGCTCCGGCGTCGTGAACTGGTCGAGGTGGTGCACGGTCCGGACGTACGGCACCCCGCGGACCGCGTTCGCGCTGATGCAGTCCTGGGCGTGCACGACGTCGTAGTCCGACGGGTCGAACGCCTCCCGCAGCACCGCGATCGACCGCAGGATCCGCTCACCGACCGATTCCCCGTCGAGGGGAACGAACGGCACGACTCGCACCGGCACACCGACCGGACGGAAGAACCCGCCGTCACCGTCCCGCCCGAGCGTCCACACGGTCACCGACACTCCCAGCGCAGCCAGCGCCTCGGCCAGCGCCAGCGTGTGCACCACCCCGCCGCGCGGCTTCGTCGAGTACGTCAGCAGCGCGACCCTCACGCGTACGCTCCGGGGCGCCGCTCGGACAGGTGCGCGAGCACGCGCCGGGCCCGCGCGATCTCGGCCGCGACGTCGAGTTCAGCGACCGCCATCCCGGCCTTCGACCAGGTCCGGGCCAGCACGTCACCGCCCGGACCGACCACTTTGGCCTGGCCCAGGAACCGCATGCCGCCCATCGTCCCGGTCTGGTTCGACGACGCCAGCACGACCTGGTTCTCGGCCGCCCGGGCGCAGTCGTAGAGGTCGAACAGCCGGGACTGGCGGTCGTCGGCCATCCGCGGGGCCCGGTTCGTCACGCTCGTCGGCCAGGCCGAGAGGCAGGCCAGTATCTCGGCGCCGTCCAGGGCGAGCGTGCGCGCGGACTCCGGGAACGTCTTGTCGTAGTCGACCAGCATGCCGAGGCGTCCGATCGGGGTGTCGAAGGCCGCGAATCGTTCGCCCGCGGTGTACGCGAGCGACTCGCCGGCCGGCTGGTGCACCTTGCGGTGCGTCCCGAGGATCCCGTCGCCGGAGAGGCAGACCGCGGTGTTGTACCGCTGGGTTCCCGAGGCCTCGCGAATGCCCAGGCAGACGACGATCTCGCCGGCCAGCGCGGCGACCCGGCCGAGCTCCGGTCCGTCGAGCTCGATCGATGGCGGGAGCGTCTCCGGGTCCGGGCGGGCCAGGTCCACGTACCCGCCGAGGGCGGCGTCCGGCAGCACGAGCAGCCCGACCGCCTCCGCGCGGGCCTGCGCGATCAGCCCGGCGACGCGCTCGATGCCGGCCTCGAGGTTGCGGCCGAAGTGCGCGGAGACCGCGCCGATCCGGATCACGGCCATGGCCGCCAGGCTAGGACACCCGCGCCCGCCCGCGCCCCCGCGCCCGCCTGCGCGGCCGGGGCGGCCGGGGACCTCGCGATCAGGCGAGGGAATACGCACCGCCCAGCGCCGGGTACGCGTCCGGCCGCCGGTCGCGGAGGTGACCCATCGACCGCCGAGCCGTCTCGAGCGCGGCCGTCACGTCCAGCGACGCGACCGCCAGCCCACCGTCAACGCCGGTGTCCGCGAGCACCTCACCACCCGGATCGACGACCTTCGCACTACCGACGAACCGCAGCGACCCGTACGTCCCGGTCTGGTTCGCCGACAGCCAGACGACCTGGTTCTCCAGCGCCCGGGCCTGGTCGAACAGGTCGAACCGGCGCTTCCAGCGGTCGCGCGCCAGGTCGGCCGACGCGTTCGTGCGGCTCCCCGGCCAGGCCGAGACGCACACGATGATCTCGGCGCCGTCCAGCGCCAGCGCCCGCGCCGACTCCGGGAACGCCTTGTCGTAGCAGATCATCGTGCCGATCCGCCCGATCGGCGTGTCGAACGCGGCGAACTGGTCGCCCGCGCCGTAGGACGCGTCCTCGGCCAGCGGCTGGTGCACCTTCCGGTGGTTGCCCAGCACCCCGTCCCCGGTCACGCACACCGCGCTGTTGTACTTCGTCCCGTCGTCGACCGCCTCGCAGTAGCCGGCCACGACCACCATCTCGCCGGCGATCGCGGCCAGCCGGGCGACTTCCGGACCGTCGAGGGCGAGCGCCGGCGGGCCTTCGGCCTCGCCGTCGAGGTCGGCCAGGTAGCCGCCGAGCGTCGCTTCCGGCAGGGCCAGCAGGTGGACGCCACGGGCGCGGGCGTCGGCGACCAGCGACTCGATCCGCGCGAAGTCCGCGTCGAGATCGCGGTCGAACGGCGCCGCGGCGGCCGCCAGGGTCAGCGCACTCATCAGATGTCTCCTCGTGAAGGACCGAGGCCGGTCACTCCGGCCGTGATCACGTCGGTGAGCTCGCCGTCCGGCCAGCGGAGGGCGACGCCGGAACCGGCTTCGAGCGCGCCACAGATCGCGCTGGTGGCCGGGCCGGCCGCGGGAGCCCGGCCGGCGGGGGAGTTGGTGGTCAGCATTCCGAAGCCGGGGAAACACGTGAGCCAGTCGCCCATCGTCGCCCCGGCCGGCCGGGGTACGGCGTTCACGTCGAGGACGGCCCGGCAGCCGCTCGCCTCGGCCAGCATCCCGAGCGTGCCGGCGATCCCGGCCATCGAGACGTCCTTGGCCGCGGCCGGGCGGGTCTCCCGGACGAACGCGCCCAAGGCCCGGAGTTCCTCGCCGCTCCGTCCCGAGGTCGAGTCCCACTGGCGGCCGGTGTAGCCGGGGCGCCAGCCGCCGCCGAGGTCGACGGTGAGCCGCACCTCCTGGCCGCGCTGCCCGCTTCCGGGTACCGGTGCCGTCGCGTGCCCGAGCGCGGTGATCGCCAGCGCTCCGGGTACTCCGAGCTGGGTGTGGCCGCCCAGGATCGGCACGCCGTAGGCGCTCGCCGCGGCGCGGACCCCGCTGAGGACCCGCGCGGCCTGGGCCCGGTCGCGCGCGCCGAGCGCGTCCAGCACGCCGACCGGGGTGGCGCCCATCGCCGACAGGTCGTTCACGTTGACCAGCACCCCGCACCAGCCCGCCCACTCCGGGTCACGCTCCACCATCGACGGCAGGATCGCGTCGCAGGCGGCGATCAGGTCCGATCCGGGGACCGGTGCCCCGTCGTCGCCGATCCACCCCGCGCCTCCCGGCGCGAGGCCGTCCAGGAGCGCGCCCAGGTCGCGTTTGGTGGCCGCCACGAGCGCGGCGATCCGTCCGATCGGCCACCGCACGAGCTCATGCGGACGCCCGGCCACGCGCACGTCGCGGACGCGTTCCCAGCCCAACCGCCGGAACATTCCGACGGCATGAGCCTGCACGGTCGCCTCGAACCGCAACACCCCGGCGTTCTCGGCGTACGCGCACGCCGCCCGCACCAACGCCGGTCCGACCCCGATGCCCCCGCGCGGCGCCCCGCTCCCGCGCCGGCCCGGCAGGTGCCCGGTGGCGCGCCAGCCCGGGGCGACGGCCAGGCGGCTGCCGGTCCACCAGCCGATGTCCGGGCCGTCGGTCGCCGGGCCCACCCGCACTCCGCCGATCACCGCGCCCGAGCGGTCGCGGGCGACGAGCACCACGGTCCGGGGGTCGTCGTCGCGGTCGTCGAGGTCGGAGCCCGCGAACAGGCCCTGCTCCTCGACGAACGCCTGTCGCCGGAGCGCGTGGTACGCGCCGAGGTCGGACGCCCGCTCGATGGTGAAGGCCGGCCGACGACCGCCGGTCAGGGAGGGAACGTCGAGCGGTGGACGGACCTCCCCGCCCACGGTGGTTCGCCGCACATCGTCGATCAACGACATCTCAGCCACCCGCGGAGGGAAGGGCGCTGCAGGCGCCGCAGGCCGCACAGCCGGCGCGTTGGTCCGAACCGGACATCCCGGCCGCGTGCAGCAGCGCACCGACGCGCGCGGTGACGTCGCGGACCAGCGACGGCGGGGGAGCGGTCACGCCGTCGCGGCGGGCCAGGGTCCCGGGCATCGGACGGAACGGGACCACGAACGGGTACACCCCGCGGTCGATCAGGCGGGCCGCGCCCGCGACCAGCTCGTCGGGGTCCTCGCCCAGGCCGACCAGCAGGTACGTCGAGACCCGGTTGGGTCCGAAGACGCGGACGGCCTCGTCCCAGGCGGCCTCGTACTCGGTCAGCGGAACGCTGCCCTTGCCGGGCATCCAGGCCAGGCGGACGTCGTCGTCGAGCGATTCCGCGTGGATGCCGATCGCGGTCGCGCCGGCGTTCTTCAGGTCGGTGAGCACGGCGAGGTCGCCGGGCGGTTCGATCTGGACCTGGATCGGCAGGCCGGGCACCTTCTCCAGCACCGCCCGGACGCAGCGGACCAGGTTCTTCGCGCCCCGGTCGGGGCCGGTCGTCGTGCCGGTGGTCATCACCATCTGGGTGACGCCGTCGAGGCGGACCGCGGCCTCCGCGACCTCGGCGAGCTGCGCCGGGGTCTTGGCCGCGATCGTCGCGCCGGAGCGGAGCGACTCCTCGATCGTGCAGAACCGGCAGCGCTGGTCCTCGACGTAGCGGATGCAGGTCTGGACGACGGTCGTGGCCAGCACGTCCCGGCCGTGCAGGCGGGCGATCTGCTCGTAGGAGACGCCGTCGGCGGTGTGCAGGTCGTAGAACCTGGGCCGGCGGACCGGCTCCAGCGAGAGGCCGGTGTCTTCGCCGAGGTAGAGCAGCCGGCCGTTGCTCGCCGTGTACGGGCTGGTTTCGACGAGGGGGATGGCCGCGTTGGCGCCGTTCAACGTGACGTGACCGTCGTTGCTGGGGCCGGCGCCGTCGGGCCGGCGAACCGGGGCGTCCAGACGGACCCCCCGGATCGCCACATCCACCCGGGTGCTGAGAGACATGTCAGAACATGTAGGTGGAGTTGATGATCGCGCCCTTGCGTGCGTAGTGGATGAGCGCGTCCTGGACGTCGAGCGGGTGCGTCGGGATGACGCCCTCGATCAGGTCCTCCTCGCGGGCACCGTGCAGCGAGAGCCCGAACCGGCAGCAGTAGACCTTGCCGCCCTCGGCGATGAACGTCTTGAGCGAGTCGTTGATGTTGTGCTCGCCCGGGAACGCCGAGTTGCCGGTGGTCGGGAAGCCGCGGGTGGCCAGGCAGTTCAGCGAGCCCGGGCCGTAGAAGTAGATCGCGGACTCGAAGCCCTTCCGCTGCGCCCTGGTCGCCTGCAGGATCGCGACGAAGCTCACCGACGACTCGTGGGCGATGCCGTGCACCAGCGTGAAGTAGGACTGGCCGGGCTCGGCCTGGTAGTCCGGGAAGACCTTCGTGCCGCCGTAGATGCTCGTGCCCTCGGGCAGCGACGGGTGCGGGATCTCGGTGAGGCTCTTCTGCTCGGCCTCGGTGAGCGTCGGGGTGGTGGTCTCGGCGGTCATGGTCCTACCTTCCGTAGAGGGTTTCGAAGGTGTCGGTGAAGACGTGCCGGGCGAGTTCGCCGTCGCCGGTGACGGCTCGCAGGCGGGCGTGCTCGCCGGCGAAGTCGCCCCAGGGCTCGTCGCTGGCGAAGAGGATCCTGTCGTGTCCGACGCCCCGGCGCTCGATCTCGGCCGCGAGCCAGCGCGGGGCGAAGCCGATCGCCCACGACAGGTCGGTGTAGACCTGCTTGCCGGACGTGATCCAGTCGAAGAAGCGGCCCGACAGCAGCTTGATGTGGCCGCTCATGCCGCCGCCGAAGTGGACGAGGTGGATCCGGGCCTCGTCGGCGTACCAGTCGACGAGGTTCGTGATCTCGTCGACGTCGGACGCGGCGCCGGGTGAGGTGTGGATGTGGACGGTGAGGTCGTGCTCGCGGGCGGCGGCGAAGATCCGGTCGAGGCCGGGACGGCACTCGTCGTCGGTGACCCGGCCGCCGAGGAGGAAGCTGAGCTTGAGCGCCCGGACGCCGTTCTCGCCGGCCAGTTTCAGGGCCGCGGCCGTCCGCTCGGCGTCCGACGGTTTCGCCGAGACCCAGAGGCCGGCCCGGATCCGGTCGTCCTGCTGCGCGGCCTCGACGACGAGCTCGTTGAAGCCGAACGCGACGGTCGGGTCGGGGACGCCGTAGTTCGGGAGGACGAGCGCCCGCTCGGTGCCTTCTCGGTCGAGGTCCTCGATGAGCTCTTCGATCGTGGCCCGGGCGGTGACGTCCGGGTTGACCGGCGGGCCGCCGTAGAACGGGTACGCCGGCAGGACGCCCAGGTGGCGGTGGGCATCGGAACGTGAGCTCATGCGCTTCTCGCCGGTACCCAGTCGGTGGAGTAGGTCTCGGTGGGGGTGCCGGCCAGCCAGTGGATGCCGGACTCCGGCGCCCGGGCCTTGGCGATCTGCTCGGCCAGGTGCTCGGCGTCGGCGCCGACGCCGCCGAAGCGGCCGGATCCCCAGGTCCACTGCCAGGGCAGGCCGAGGAAGTACAGGCCCCGGGACGGGGTGACTCCGCGGGCGTGCACCGGGTAGCCCTTGCCGTTGAAGACCGGGGCCTCGATCCAGCGGTGGTCCGGGCCGAAGCCGGTGCTCCAGATGACGGCTTTGAGGTCTGTGACCGGCAGCTCTCGCAGGTCGTAGCTCGCGTCGGCCGGGGTCCAGACCGGGGTGTAGCGGGGTTCCTCCGGGGCCTCGATGCCGTTGGCGGACAGGTACTCGTCGATCGAGTCCTTGATCGACTCCGACACCCGGTCGGCGCCGTCGAGGTTCGTGGCCAGGTCGTCGTCGAAGTGGAGCGACTCGTCGATCGCGCGGAGGCGTCCGTGGAGGCGCATGCCGTCGCGGGCGAAGGCCCGCAGGTCGATGTCGCGCCCGCCGTCCCGGCCGGTCACGTAGTGGTTGACCCGGAACCGGACCGCGTCGGCGTCGGCGAAGTCGTCGATCGTGCGCCGGTAGTAGCCCATGTCCTCGAGCCAGGCGACGACGTCGCGGCCGCGGTAGAACCGGGCGACCCGGGGCGCGCTGCCGACCGCGAGGTGGACGGTCCGGCCGGCCAGGTGCAGGTCCTCGGCGATCTGGGCGCCCGACTGCCCGCTGCCGACGACGAGCACGTCGCCGTCGGGAAGCTGGTCGGCGTTCCGGTAGCCGGACGAGTGGAGCTGGGTGACGCCCTCCGGCAGTCGCTCGGCGATCCGCGGGGTCACCGGCACCTGGTACGGGCCGGTGGCGACGACGACCTGGTCGGCGATGAGCGTGCCCTCGGTCGTGCGGAGCTCGTAGCGTCCGTCCGGGCGGCCCCGCAGCCGGGTCGCCGAGACGCCCTCGAACAGCGGGACGTCGAAGGACTTCGTGTACGCGTCGAGGTAGTCGAGAATCTGGTCTTTCACCATGAAGCCGTCCGGGTCGTTCCCCGCGTACGGGTGGCCAGGGAGGTCGCACTGCCAGTTCGGGGTGACCAGGCAGAACGAGTCCCAGCGGCGGGTCCGCCACTCGTGGCCGACGCGGTTCCGCTCCAGGACGACGTGATCGATGTTTCGCTGAGTGAGATGCCAGCTGATCGACAGTCCGGCCTGGCCGCCGCCGACCACGACGACCGGATATTCGGCGTCCGGTACTAATCGCATGGCTCGAATCCTTCGATGAGTACGGATCCATCAGTCAGACCGGCGGCGCGCCGCTCGATCGTGGCCAGCTCGGCTCGGGCGTGAGCGCACCCCATTCCGTACTTGGCGCGGACGCGCTCGGAGGCGATCGTCAGGGCGTCCCGACTTCGCTCCAAAAAGTCCGGTGGCGGGTACGATGCGCCTGACGTGAAGTAGTCCTTGACCACCAGCGACGGCGAGTAGTAGCGCACGCGTTCGCCGTTGGGCCAGCGCACGACGAAGTAGATCTCCGGCACCGTGGGCAACCGTCCTTCCGGTCGACGTCCCTGGTGTTGAGTCAAGACTCGATCGATTTCTCCGATGTCTCATCCGGAACAACTGCCCGTTTCGCGAGTAACAGGGCTGTTATCCATATACGCATAACGGGGTGCCACGGGCGTCGGGGCACTGCGGGGCCGCACAGAGCGAGGGGCTACCGGGAGGACCGAGCCATGAGCTTCGGAGTGGGCGATCACCGGAGGATCGCGCGGCCGGCACATCTGCGCGAGGAACCGATCGCGCCCGTACGGGGCGGGCGGGAGGCGCTGGTGCTGGCGCTCGTGCTCGTCGCCGTGCTGGTGGCGGTGGGCGCGGCGGCGTTGCTGACCGTGGTGGTGCTGGCCGTCGGCAAGGGCGGCGTGAGCGATGCGGTCGGGCAGGCTCTGCTGATGGGGCTGCGGATCAATCAGTGAGCGCTGGGGCGGCCCGGGCCGCCCCAGCGGGTCAGCTGTTGTCGGCGCGAGTGCGTTCGAGCGTGGTCAGCGTGTTGCCGGCCAGGCCGTGCAGCGGGTGTTCGTCCGGGGTGGCCTCGCGCAGCGTCCGGTAGGCGGCGATGGCCGCGTCCAGGTCGGTGAGCGCACCGCGCCGTTCGAACCGCTCGCTCAGCGCGAGCCCGAGACGGAACGTGACCGCGTTCCGTCCGTCCTGCTCGTCCGGCCCGTTCGCCGCCCCCGGCTCGTCCGGAGCGGCGTCCGCGTCGGCCGGGTCGTGCGCGTCGGCTGAGTCGGCTGAGGCGTCCGCGTCGGCCGTGGCGGGCGTTGCCGTCGCGTCCGCATCGGGCGCGGAACCGGCGATCGGCGGTTTGCGGAGCGGGGCGCGCAGCGCCTCCCGGAGGAGGCCGACAGCCTCGTCGAGGTCGGCGTCCCGACCGGGCCGGTGGCTGCTGGTCTGCAGCAGGTACCCCAGCGACGCGACCCGGCCCGGCAGATCGGGGTGATCGTCGCCGGTCGCGGCCACCGCGGCCTGCCCGAGCTCGAGCGCCTCGCCGATGTCGGCCTCGGCCCCGTACCGCTCGTACCGCTCGGCCAGCACGGTCGCCAGCCGGATGTTCACCGCGGCCGGCTCCGGTGTCCCGGTGCGCTGGGCCGACACCGACGCCTGACGCAGCGTCGCGACGGCCTCGTCCAGGTCCTCGCGCCGCTCGTGCAGCTCGAACCGCTCGAACAGCGCATCCCCGAGCTGCCAGCGGCGCACCGCCAGCCCGGGATGCCCGCTCGGCCCGCTGGCGATCGACGCCCGGGCGCAGGCGATCGCGTCGTCCAGGTCGGCCGGGCTGCCGTCCCGGTCCCAGCGCTCCTTGAGCACGGCGGCCAGGCACCACGACGCCTCGTGCTGCTCCTGGCTCTCCGGCGGCAACCCCTCGACCGCGATGCGCAGTGCGTCGATGGCCTGGTCGAGGTCCGAGTCGTCACCGGCCACCGCGTGCCGGTCGGCCAGCGCCAGGCCCAGGTTCGCGAAGAACCCCGGCCGGTTCGGGTCGGCCTCGGACGCGAGCTCGGCCGCCTGGCGCAGCGTCGTCACCGCCGCGTCGACGTCGGCCTGACGGCCCCGGACGCGGAACCGCAACCGGAGCGCCAGACCGAGCGTGCAGAGCGCGCTCGGCGTGCGGGGGTCGCCGGTGGGCATCGCGTCGACCGCGGACCCGGCCGTCTGGATCGCCTGGTCGAGCACCTGGATGTCCTGCGCGGACTCGGCCCGGGCCAGCAGCGCGTCCGAGTAACCGGCCAGGAAGCCCGGCCGGGCCGGGTGGCTGGCCGGAACGTGCGGCAGACCGCTCTCGTAGAGCGAGAGCGCCTCGGCCAGGTCGGTCTCCTGACCGACCTCGCGGTAGCGGCCGAGCAGCGTGTCGGCGAGGTCGGCGCGGGCGTCGACGACCGCCGGGTGCTGGCCCGGGGTGCCGGCCAGCAGCTCGCGGAGCAGCGCCACCGCGTCGTCGAGGTCGGCCGGGTGCGCGTAGACGCCGTACCGCACCTGGAGCGCCGACTTCAGGCTCCACAGCGGAGCCAGCCGGGTCGGGTCGTCGCTGGGGAGCTCGGCGGCCACCCCGCGGAGCAGCACGACGGCCTCGTCGAGCAGGTGCGGGTCGTGCTCCTCCATCGCCCGCTCGATCAACCGGTCGGCGTGCCGGACGCGGACCGTCGAATCGGGCTCGGTGTTTTGTGCGGGGGCTGCCACCATTCCTCCACCATCGTTAACAGGTGACCTAAATGTCTTCTGGTGGCCCTCAGTATCGAGCAAGTCACAGGAATGCGGGGGACGCCCACCTCCCCGAAACGGGCGTTAGTCGAGCGGCAGGCGCACGCGGATCGTCGTGCCCTTCTCGGCACTGACGATCTCCACGTCGCCGCCGAGGGCCCTGGCCTGGTCGCGCATGCCCGCGAGACCGCCGTTCGGCTTCGCTTTCGCCCCGCCCCGCCCGGCGTCGCACACCTCGCCGACCAGCATCTGGTCCTCGACGTGGACCAGCACCGCGACCTCGTCCACCCCGGCGTGCCGGGCCGCGTTGGTCAGCGCCTCGGCCAGCGCGAGGTACAGCGCGCGCTCGAGCCCGGGCGACGGCCGGACGTCGGTGACCTGCAGGTCGACCGCCAGGTCGAGCCGCTCGGCCAGGCTCTCGAGCGCGGCCGGTAAGCCTTCCTCGGTGAGCTGGCCGGGGTGGATGCCCCGGGCGAACGCCCGCAGCTCGGCCAACGCCTGGGTCGCGGCCTCGCGGGCCTCGCGCAGCTGCTCGCGGGTCTCCGGATCCTCGATCGACGCCTCGACCGCGGCCAGCCGCATCGCCAGCGCGACCAGCCGCTGCTGGGCGCCGTCGTGCAGGTCGCGCTCCATCCGCTGGCGTTCGGTCGCCTCGGCCTGCAGCAGCCGCATCTGGGCCGCGCGGACCTGCTCGATCCGGGCCTGGACCTCGGTCTGCAGCTGCGCGTTCTCCAGGGCCCGGCGACCGGCCAGGAGCGCGGAGGTGACCAGCCCCTCGTGGGTCTTGAGCGCGGCGTCGACGTCGACGATGGCGAGGCGGTGGCCGCGCTCGGTCTCGACCGGCAGCCGCCACCGCGCCGGGTCGTCGTCCGGCGGATCCACGACCCGGCCGGCGTGGTCGACGTACTGGCCCTGCCGAGGCACCCAGAACGAGACGTCGAGCGTCGGGTCGCGCAGCACGACCCGGAACGCGTCCCGGACCCGGTCGGCCGACGGCGGACGGGTCAGCTGCAGGAGCTGATCGGCGACCGCGACCTCGGCCCAGCGCCGCCGCAACCCCACCGCGAGCAGCGACAGCGGCACCGACAGGGCCAGCGTGCCCTGCACCAGGTAGGTGTCGAGCTGACGGTCGAGCCCGGTGATCGCTCCGGTCTGGACGAACGCCGACAGCAGCCCGACGACCGCGACCGCGGCCAGCACCGGCAGCGTCATCGCCCGCTCGACGCCCTTGAGCAGCCGCTGGCGCCACCAGATCACGCCGGCGAACGCGGCCGCCAGCACGATCGTGCACGTCGTCACGACGATCAGCGTGGACGCCTGGGCGCCGTGGCTGCGGAACACCCACGGCCAGACCACGTCGTCGTCGAACCCGTAGATCGTGGGCGGCGTCGCCAGGCAGAGCGCGACCTGGCTGCCGATCAGGACCACCACCGCCGCGATCGCCCACCACCGCTCCGGCCGGCCGTGCAGCCGTCCGTCGGGGTAGTACAGGATGCCGACGCTGCCCGCGACGAAGAAGAACGACTGGGCGAACACGCCGAACAGCGGCCCGACGCCGGTGTTCCAGGCCGAGAGCCAGGTCAGCGCCCAGCACAGGGCCGCGACCAGCAGCAGGACGCCGCTCGGACGCGTGCGCCGGGCGGTCGCGAGCAGCACGCCGGCCGCCGCGGTCGTCCCGCACTCGAGCACCGTGATCACCGCGGCGAGCGAGTGGACCTGCCAGTGCGGCCAGCCACTCACGACCGCGGCGAGAGCGGCGCCGACCCCGGCACCGAGCGCCCACGGCCGCGGGTCGACCACTTTCACCACGACGTCACCCTAGGGGTACGACGGGGATGTCGTGATTGCTTGTGGTCGCTCCGTGTTGGTGATAGGCGTTCGCCCAAGGCAGATTGGGCCGATTTACAAATCGGGTCCGCCGTGCTGCCTCGCTCGTAAGTAGGCGAGCACGGCCGAGACCCGGCGGTGGTGACCGGTCTCGGTCGCCGGTAACCCGAGCTTGGAGAAGATGCTCGCGATGTGCTTCTCGACCGTCTTCTGGTTGAGGACGAGCACCTCGGCGATGCCGCTGTTGGAGCGGCCCTCGGCCATGTGGCGCAGCACGTCCTTCTCACGCTCGGTGAGCTGGGCGACGCCCGGGCTGGTCGACCGCTTCCGGCGCTGCTCGAGCAGCCGCTCGACCACCTCGGGCTCGATCACGGTGTCTCCCGCGGCGATGCGCTGCAGCGTGTCCTGCAGCGTCGCGACGTCGGCGACCTGCTCTTTCAGCCGGTACCCGACCCCGCGGGACCCGATCTCGAGCAGCCGCATCAGGTACGGCGTCTCGGTGTAGTGCGACAGCATGAGGATGCCGAGGTCGGGCAGTTTCGCGCGCAACTGCTCGGCGGTCGCGAGCCCGCCGTCCGGTTTGGGGGGCATCCGGATGTCGAGGATCACGACGTCCGGTGGATCGGCCTCGACCCGGCGGACGATCTCGTCGCCGTTGTCGGCCACCGCGGCCACCTCGACGCCGGCCGCCGAGAGCAGCAGGCAGAGCCCGTCGCGGAACAGCGCCGCGTCGTCCGCGACCGCTACGCGCACGGGATCCTCGCCGCCACCGTGTAGTTCCCGTCGTCGTCGGCGTCTTCGGCCGGTGCGAACAGTTCGCCGCCGATCGCCCGGATACCGCTGCCCAGCGGAGTGAAATATTTCGCGCTCCGGGCCGGGTCCGTGCTCATCGCCCCCACCCCGGTCGTCCGTACCCAGAGGTCGGCCCCCAGCGCGGAGACCTCCACCCGGATCTCGGCGGCGTTCAACTGTCTTGTCACGATCGTCAGCACCTCGGTCGTCGAGTAGTACGCCACCGCTTCTACCACCGGTGGGAAGCGGCGCGCCGGTGCGGTGATCGTGACCGGTACCGGAAAGCGGTCCGCCACCGCCTCCAGCGCCGGGCCCAGCCCCGCCTCGGTCAGTGTGGACGGATGGATCCCGTCGGCCAACTCGCGGAGCTCGCGCAGGACCTCCCGGATCTCGTCCTGGATCTCGCCGACCAGGTCCTGGGCCCGGGACTCGAGCGGAACCGTGGCACTGGCGGCCCCGAGCCGCATGGTCAGGGCCGCCAGCCGGTGCTGCGCGCCGTCGTGCAGGTTCTGCTCCAAGCGTCTTCGCTCGGCCCACCGGGACTCCTCCACCTCGCGGTGGGCCGCGGTCAGGTCGCGCCGTTCGGCGCTCAGCCCGGCCTGGAGGCCGGCCACGGCCAGCGCCGGCCCGGCCGCGCGCACGGCCGTCGCGACCAGGTCGACGCGATGGCGGTGGTGTGCCCCGCCGACCAGGATCGCCACCGGTTCGGCGGTCATCCGGACGTCGGTCATGCGGACGTCGGTCATGCGGACGTTGGTGGGGCCGGCGTTCATGGGGCCGGTGTTGGCAGGGCCGGTATCGGCGGGGCCGGCTGGGGCCGGGCCGGTGCTGTTGGCGGAGGCGAGCACGAACGCGCGGGGGTCGTCGGCGGGCCGGTCGTCCTGGCAGATCATCGCGAACCGGTCGTCGCCGGGGACGTCGACCTCTCGGCCGTCCGCGTCGACGTACCGGCGCAGCCCCGGGACCCAGTACCCGACCTCGATCGACGGGTCGCGCAGCGCCCGGCGCAGCGCCGACTGCAGCCGGTTCGGGCTGGCCGGCCAGGACAGGCCGGTGATCGCGTCCGCGACCTCGGCCCGCTGGGCCGCCAGCCGGGCCGTCGCGGCCACGACCGAGAGGGGGAGCGCGAGCAGCGCGAGGCCGATCAGCGTCGGTACCCAGAGCTGACGATGGGACGAGTCGGCCAGCGGCCAGGCGATCAGCACCACGGCCGCGATCACCACGGTCGGTATCTGGGCGGTGCGCAGCGCCCGGCGCTCCAGTCCGCGGGCCTGGCCCAGCCGCCGGGCGACCAGCGTGAGGAACGCCACCGCCAGCGACAGGCCGACGATGCTGGTCATCGACCGCGCCAACGCGGAGTTGGAGGTGACCGCCCGCACCACGTCGCTGGTGACCAGCGCGACCGTGGCGCCGATCAGGTACCACCGCTCCCAGCGGTTCGCGCGATGCGTCCAGTGCAGCAGCGCGACGCTCATCAGCAGCCAGAACGCGGAGTTGAACAGGTAACCCAGGAGCACCGGGACGTGGTGGCTCCACAGGCCGACCATGGCGCCCGAGCGGCAGAGCCCGGCGAGGCCGAACGCCCACGGCACGGCGTTCCGGGGCCGCCCGTCGCCGGCCTGGCGGAGCAGCGGGGCGACCGCCGCGAGGGAGATCGCCAGCAGCAGGTTGACCGTGAACAGCGGCGGGCTGATGCGCCAGACCGGCCATTGCAGAGCGGTCGACGCCGCGGCGGCGGCCACCACGACCGCGATCACCGTGGTCGCCAACCGGGCCCGCTCGGGTAAAGACGGCCGAGCCGGCCGGGTCAGAGTGACCCTCTCCGCATACATGCCCTGTGCTTATCCGCTCGTGGTCGCGGAAGCCAGGGGGCCTGCCCCCAACTCGGGTGCGGGGGACAGCCCGACCGTATTCGGGGGAGCGCACGGGAGCCACATAGGACTGTGGCTCGGCACCCTGTGGGACGCGGTCGGCATCTGGGAGGGGTGATGCCGACCGCCCGCCGGCTACCAGCCGCGCTCGCGCCACTCCGGGAGGTGCGGGCGCTCGGTGCCGAGCGTGGTGTCATCGCCGTGACCTGGGTAGACCCAGGTCTCGTCGGGGAGCCGGGCGAAGATCTTGCGCTCGAGGTGGCCCATCAGCGACCGGAAGTCCTCGGGGTTCGTGGTCTTGCCGGGCCCGCCGGGGAAGAGCGAGTCGCCGGTGAACAGGTGCGGGCGGCCGCCCGGCTCCCGGTACACGAGCGCGATCGCGCCGGGCGTGTGCCCGACCAGGTGGACGACGTCGAGCGTGACGTCACCGACCGTGATCGTGTCGCCGTCGTTCACCAGGTCGGTCGCGGCCACCGGGAGCGCGTCGGCGTCGGCCGGGTGGGCGATCAGCCGGGCGTTCGTCTCCTTGGCCACCTCGGCCAGCGCCTGCCAGTGGTCGGCGTGCCGGTGCGTCGTCACGATCGTCGTCAGGTCGGCGTCGCCGAGCAGGCGGAGCAGCGTGCCGGCGTCGTTCGCCGCGTCGATCAGCAAGGTTTCGCCGGTGGAATTACTGCGTAGGAAATAGGCGTTGTTGTCCATCGGGCCGACGGACACCTTCGTGATCGTGAGCGGGCCCGCCTCGCGGGTAGCCGCTGCTCCCTGGGGATCGACGTGCCCGGTGTAGCCGCTCTGGGAAGTCATGGTGGCATCGTACGTTCGAACACCCGGTCGAGTCCGGGCAGAAACTGTCGGACCCCGCAGCTAGATTTGGATTGCCTGGCATCTCCGTCGACGACTGGAAGAGAAACACCGTGGCCGACCGGCTCCTCGTGCGTGGAGCACGCGAGCACAACCTGCGGAATATCGACCTCGACCTTCCCCGGGACGCATTGATCGTCTTCACCGGCCTGTCCGGTTCGGGCAAGTCGAGCCTCGCGTTCGACACGATCTTCGCCGAGGGCCAGCGTCGCTACGTAGAGTCACTGTCGGCTTACGCCCGGCAGTTCCTCGGGCAGATGGACAAGCCCGACGTTGACTTCATCGAGGGGCTCTCCCCGGCGGTGTCGATCGACCAGAAGTCCACCAACCGGAACCCGCGGTCCACCGTCGGGACGATCACCGAGGTCTACGACTACCTGCGCCTGCTGTTCGCGCGCGCGGGCGTGCCGCACTGCCCGGTCTGCGACGAGCAGATCAGCAGGCAGACGCCGCAGCAGATCGTCGACCGGGTGCTGGCGATGCCCGACGGGGCCCGGTTCCAGGTCCTGGCCCCGGTCATCCGTGGCCGCAAGGGCGAGTACCTCGACCTGTTCGCCGAGCTCCAGGCGAAGGGTTACGCCCGGGTGCGGGTCGACGGCGTGGTGCAGCCGCTGACCGAGTTCACCGAGGGCAACACCAAGCTGAAGAAGCAGGAGAAGCACACGATCGAGGTCGTGGTCGACCGGCTCGCGGTGAAAGAGAGCGCGCAGCGGCGGCTGACCGACTCGGTGGAGACCGCGCTCGGCCTGGCCGGCGGCATCGTCGTGCTCGACTTCGTCGACCTGCCGGAAGACGACCCGGGCCGGGAGCGGAAGTTCTCGGAGAACTTCGCCTGCCCGAACGACCACCCGCTGGCGATCGAAGACCTCGAGCCGCGGACGTTCTCGTTCAACGCCCCCTACGGCGCCTGCCCCGAGTGCAGCGGCATCGGCACCCGCAAAGAGGTCGACCCGGAGCTGATCATCCCCGACCCGGAGCGGACGCTCGGCGAGGGCGCGATCCAGCCGTGGTCGACGGGGCACAACCTGGAGTACTTCCTCCGGCTGCTGTCCGGGCTGGGCGACGCGCTCGGCTTCGACCTGGACACGCCGTGGGAGAAGCTCACCACCAAGCAGAAGAAAGCGATCCTGCACGGGCACGACACCCAGGTGCACGTCCAGTACACGAACCGGTACGGGCGCAAGCGGTCGTACTACGCGAGCTTCGAGGGCGTCATGCCGTTCCTCGAGCGGCGCCACCAGGAGACCGAGTCCGAGTGGAGCAAGGAGAAGTACGAGGGCTACATGCGGGACGTGCCGTGCCCGGTCTGCCGCGGCACCCGTCTCAAGCCCGAGGTGCTGGCCGTCCGGCTCTCCGGCAAGAACATCGCCCAGGTCTCGTCACTGGCGATCGACGAGTGCGCGGCGTTCCTGGCCGACCTGAAGCTCGACGACCGGCAGCGGATGATCGCCGGTCAGGTCCTCAAGGAGATCAACGAGCGGCTGCGCTTCCTGCTCGACGTGGGGCTCGACTACCTCTCGCTCGATCGGCCGGCCGGCACGCTGTCCGGCGGTGAGGCGCAGCGCATCCGGCTGGCCACCCAGATCGGGTCCGGGCTGGTGGGCGTCCTGTACGTGCTCGACGAGCCGTCGATCGGCCTGCACCAGCGCGACAACCGCCGGCTGATCGAGACGCTGGTCCGGCTGCGCGAGCTCGGCAACACGCTGATCGTCGTCGAGCACGACGAAGACACGATCGCGGCCGCCGACTGGGTGGTCGACATCGGCCCCGGGGCCGGCGAGCACGGCGGCAAGGTCGTCGTGTCCGGAACGGTCTCCGATCTCCTGACCAGCAAGGAGTCGCTGACCGGGGCCTACCTGTCGGGGCGGCAGAGCATCCCGGTGCCGGCCATCCGCCGCCCGGTCGACGCCAAGCGGAAGCTGGTCGTGAAGGGCGCGCGCGAGCACAACCTGCGCGGGCTCGACGTGGCGTTCCCGCTGGGCACGCTGACCGCGGTCACCGGCGTCTCCGGCTCCGGCAAGTCCTCGCTGGTCAACGACATCCTCTACACGGTGCTGGCGAACACCCTCAACGGCGCCCGGATGGTGCCGGGGCGGCACCAGCGCGTCACCGGGCTCGACCAGGTAGACAAGGTCGTCGGCGTCGACCAGTCGCCGATCGGCCGCACCCCGCGCTCGAACCCGGCGACGTACACCGGCGTGTTCGACCGGATCCGCAAGTTGTTCGCCGAGACCACCGAGGCCAAGGTGCGCGGCTACGGCCCGGGCCGGTTCTCGTTCAACGTCAAGGGCGGGCGCTGCGAGGCGTGCACCGGTGACGGCACGATCAAGATCGAGATGAACTTCCTGCCCGACGTCTACGTCCCGTGCGAGGTCTGCAAGGGCGCCCGCTACAACCGCGAGACGCTCGACGTCCACTACAAGGGCAAGTCGATCGCCGAGGTCCTGGAGATGCCGATCGAGGAGGCGGCCGAGTTCTTCGCGCCGATCACCGCGATCCGCCGCTACCTCTCGACGCTGGTCGACGTCGGACTCGGCTACGTCCGCCTGGGCCAGCCGGCGCCGACCCTCTCCGGCGGCGAGGCGCAGCGGGTCAAGCTGGCGACCGAGCTGCAGAAGCGCTCGACCGGCCGCACGGTCTACGTCCTCGACGAGCCCACCACGGGCCTGCACTTCGAAGACATCCGGAAGCTGCTGGGCGTGCTCGAGAAGCTGGTCGACCAGGGCAACACGGTGATCGTCATCGAGCACAACCTCGACGTGATCAAGACCGCCGACTGGATCATCGACATGGGTCCGGAGGGCGGCAACAAGGGCGGTCAGGTGGTGGCCGAGGGCACGCCGGAGGAGGTCGTGACCGTGGAGGCGAGCCACACGGGGCGCTTCTTGGAGCCGTTGTTGCGGGGCGAGGGGGCTGGGCAGGCTGCGCTGAGGGCCGCGGGTGCGCGGCGGCCGGCGCAGCGGGCCCCGAAGGCCCGGAAGCCGGCGCCGGTCGGCTGAGGCTAGGCGGTCCGGGCGGCCGGCGGGGTCCCCCGGGCGGGCCGGGGGCGGAGCCGGGCCAGCGGCGCGGCCGGGCCGGCGGCTCTGGCAGAGGCCCGGTCTGGTCCGGCCCGGTCCCGTCCGGCCTTTCGCCTGGGGCGGCCGCCTGCCGGGGCGGCCGCCGGCCCGGCCCCGCCGCCGGCCCGGCTCCACCCCCGGCCCGGCTCCACAGCCGGCCCGGCCCCACCGCTGGCCCGGTCGGCCCGGCTCCGGCCCTGGCCTCGTCGGCTCATCACCGGCCTCGGCTCGGCTTCCAGCCTCCGGCTTCGGTTCTGCCTCTGGCTCCGCCTCTGCCTCCGGCCCAGCCTCGGCGCCGCTACGGCTCCGGCCCGGCTCCGGCTGCGGCCTCCGGCGCCGGCCCAACCCTCTCGGTGGGCTCGCACCTTGGGCCCGACCCAGCCGCTGAGCCACTGGCTACGCTGCGACCTGTCCGCCCGTAGGCACCGACTTGCGAGTCGACCTCGATCGGGTAGCTGACTGTGCCGGTCGGGTCGCATACATCTGACCAGCAGGATTCGGTCAGGTCGCGCAAGTCGTCCGAGTACCGCAGAGGGCAGGCGCAAGACCGCGCCGGGCACGCGCCAGAAGTTGCTACCGGGGCGGTCCGATTTCCGCGCGTCTGCACGTCCCTGCGCGCAGTTTGGCGGCTTTCTGGCCTTCACAGGCCCTGGATGACCCCGACTTCTCGGCAAACCGCGGGAAGACCTGGGGCATGCAGCGGGAATCCGACGATGATCCGCGCTCTCGACTCCGTGCCAACTGCGCCCGACCCCACCGCACTCCGCCTCTCGCGCTGGGCTTCCTTGGGCCGCCGTCGCGGCGTGGAGGCTCGTCGTCGATCTGTGGCGGCTGTGGGCGCTCCTTCACGCAACTGGCCGCCCCGCTCGGCGGGGCGGCCAATTGTGTCGGGCAGGTCAGGCCGGCGCGGACGACGTGCGTCGGGCCTGGTACGACGGGAGAGTGATCATCGGCGGTCGCTCCTCCCACGGAATGTCCCAGGTCACCGGCACAACTTCACCCTCGACCCGGCTGAACTGGACCAGATCGTGCCCCTCCGGCCGGCTCGGGCCGATCCGGGCGGTCAACGTCTGGATGATCGTGGCCGCCATCCGCCCCAATGCGGCGGTGTCCTGGTGGCCGTGCCCGCGTTCACCCAGGTCGACCTGGGCCACGGCGTCGATGCCGTGCGCGAGCACCGTGTCGATGAGCAAGCCGGTCTCGACCCCGTACCCCGGGGCGAACGGCAGGCGTTCGAGCAGGGAGCGCCTCGCGGCGTACTCCCCGGCCAACGGCTGGACGACACCGGCCAACTCGGGCAGGAACGCGTTGAGCAGCGGCCGGGCGGTGAGTTCGGTCACCCGACCACCGCCGACCGGGGAGACTCCGGCCAGCGGCCGGTCGTAGAAGGCTTTCACGAGTTGCACGGTCGGATCGCTGAGGATCGGCCCGAGCAGCCCGGTGACGTAGTGCGGACGGAAGTCGGTCAGGTCCGCGTCGACGTAGACGACGATGTCCGCGGTCGTCGCGTGGAGCGAGCGCCAGAGCACTTCGCCCTTGCCGGGGCGGCTGGGCAGGTCGGGCACGATCTCGTCCCGATGCGCCACGCGGGCTCCTGCGGCGGCCGCTCGTTCAGCGGTTCGATCGGTCGAGCCCGAGTCGACGACAACGATGTCGTCGATCAGGCCTGAGGTACTAGCCAGACTCACGATGCGTTCGACGATCGTGCCGACTGTCTCCTCTTCGTTGAGCGCCGGCAGCACCACGGCGACGCTCGTCGAGCCCTTGCGGTCGGCAAGGGCCTCGACGGGCCAATCACCAGCGGTGGAGGTCCGGCGGGAGAACCAAGCACGGGTGTCGGCTCTCATCGGCGACCCCTTCCGGTCAGGACCGAGCCAGGTCGTGGATGGCCAGCTCAGTGTGACGGGTGAGAACAACCACGCTGTCGGACAATGGTTTCTTGTGCGTTTCGTCCTTTGGTCACTCAAGTGACCTGCGGTGACCGGTTTGGATGGGGCAGAGCGTCCAGCCCCCGGATCGGCAGACTGGCTCTACCCATTCCAGTGTGCGTCAACCTGTGTCGATCAAGCATCGTTTAACCGAGCGAGCCATTGCATATCGGATTTTCTCGACACAGCGTGTCCTCAGCCGAGACGCTCGGTGCCGATGTGCCACGTCTGCGCGCACACGGCAGAATGGAGTGATGGCTCCGCTCCGCCGAATCTTCTACGACACCGAGTTCATCGAGGATGGGCACACCATCGACCTGGTCTCGATCGGAGCGGTCGACGAAGACGGGAACGAGTTTTACGCCGTTTCCACCGAATTCGACGACACCAAAGCGATCCCCTGGGTGCGTAAGAACGTCCTCGACAAGTTGCCCGGCCCGGCCGATCGGGCCTGGATGTCGAGAGAGCGAATTCGCAAGGAACTCCTGGAGTTCCTCACGGCCGGGGTCACCAGCCGCGGGTCGATCGAACTCTGGGCCTGGTACGCCGCTTACGACCACGTGGCGATCTGCCAGCTGTGGGGGCCGATGCCGGCGCTGCCCCGACCGATTCCGCGGTTCAGCAAGGACCTGCGCCAGCGTTGGGACGATCTGGGCAAGCCGGACCTGCCCCCGGCCGGCGCCGATCAGCACGACGCGCTGGCCGACGCGCGCCACAACCTGGCCCGCTGGCAGGCGATGGAGAAGAGCCGACGTGCCAGCACAGAAGGTGTCAGCGCCGGGACGAGATGAGCATTACCGTGTGCGCTGAGGCGGCTACTGCGTCCGCTCTTGCGCCCACGAAAGGACCGCACCATGCACATCGGCGTGCTTACCGGCGGTGGTGACTGCCCGGGTCTCAACGCCGTCATCCGCGCGATCGTCCGCAAGGGCGTGAGCGTCTACGGACACGAGTTCTCCGGTTTCCGGGACGGCTGGCGGGGACCGGTCGAGGGCGACGCGCGCCCTCTCGGCATAGCTCAGGTCCGCGGCATCCTGCCCCGTGGCGGGACGATCCTCGGCTCCTCGCGGACCAACCCTTACAAGGTGGAAAACGGGGTCGACCGGATCCGGGAGAACCTCGAGAAGCTCGGCGTCGAGGCGCTGATCGCGATCGGCGGCGAAGACACGCTGGGCGTCGCCAAGAAGCTCACCGACGAGGGGATCCCGGTCATCGGGGTGCCGAAGACGATCGACAACGACCTCGGGGCGACCGACTACACGTTCGGCTTCGACACCGCGGTGACCGTGGCCGTCGAGGCGATCGACCGGCTGCACACGACCGCCGAGTCGCACCACCGGGCGCTGGTCGTCGAGGTGATGGGGCGGCACGCGGGCTGGATCGCGCTGCACTCCGGGCTGGCCGGCGGGGCCAACGTCATCCTGGTGCCCGAGATGCCGTTCGACCTGGACGACGTCATCAAGCACGTCGAGAGCCGGTTCGCCACGCAGTACGCGCCGATCCTGGTGGTGGCCGAGGGCGCCACTCCGAAGGAGGGCGCCGAGGTGCTCAAGAGCGGCGACCTCGACGCGTTCGGGCACGTCCGGCTCGGGGGTATCGGGCAGTGGCTGGCCGAGCGGATCGAGGAGCGCACCGGCAAGGAGTCGCGGGCGGTCGTGCTCGGGCACGTGCAGCGCGGTGGCTCGCCGACGCCGTTCGACCGCGTGCTGGCCACCCGGTTCGGCCTGCACGCGATCGACGCCGCGCACGAGCGGGACTGGGGGCGGATGGTGGCCCTCCAGGGCACGGACATCGTCCGCGTCCCGATCGAGGAAGCCACCCGCGAACTCAAGACCGTCCCGCTCTCCCGCTACGCGGAAGCCGAGGTGTTCTTCGGCTGAGGTCAGTCGTCTGAGTCGCGGCCGGCCAGGTCGAGGGCCAGGTTGAGGACGAAAGACACCACCCAGACGACGATGGCGCCCCAGAAACCGGCCCAGAAACCGTCGACCTCGAACCCCAGCCCGAACTGCTCGGCGAACCAGCCGACCAGCAGGAACAGCAGCGCGTTGACGATCAGGCCGAACAGCCCGAGCGTCAGCACGTAGACCCCGCAGCCGATCACCTTCACGATCGGCTTCACGATCGCGTTGACCACACCGAAGATCGCGGCGACCACCAACAGGGTGCCGACTTTCGCCGGCCACGTGGTCTCGGTGACGTCGATGCCGTCGACGACGTACGTCGACGCCAGCAGCGCCACCGCGGTGACGAGCACCGTCAGGATGAGCTTCACGGCCCCGATCCTGGCAGACGCGGTCCACCGCGGTGGCGTTCGCCACAGTGCTAGCACTTATCCACACCGTCCCCACGGGGGACCGCAGCCCGGGAAGAAAGCCAACTACCCTGGACCCGTGACCGACACCGTCGTTGACGACCTGGATATCTGGCGCTCCCTGCCGGCTGCACAGCAACCCACCTGGCCGAACCGCGAGAAGCTCGCCGAGGTCGGCAAGACGCTGTCGACCGTCCCGCCCATCGTCGCCCCCTACGAGGTCGACCTGCTGCGCGACAAGCTCGCCGAGGTGGCCAGGGGCGAGGCGTTCGTGCTCCGCGGCGGAGACTGCGCCGAGACGTTCGACGACAACACCGAGCCGCACCTGCGCGCGCTGACCCGCGTCCTGCTCCAGATGGCGGTCGTCCTTACCTACGGCGCGTCGATGCCGGTCGTCAAGATCGGCCGGGTCGCCGGGCAGTACGCGAAGCCCCGCTCGTCCGACATCGACTCGCTCGGCCTGCCGTCGTACCGCGGTGACATGGTCAACGCGTTCACGCCCGACCCGCAGCTGCGCATCCCCGACCCGGAGCGGATGGTCCGGGCCTACGCCAACGCGGCCGCGGCGATGAACATGCTGCGGGCGTTCTCCCGCCGCGGCGGCATGGCCGACCTCAACGCGGTGCACGACTGGAACAAGGAGTTCGTCCGCGACTCGCCGGCCGGTGAGCGGTACGAGGCGATCGCGGCCGAGATCGACCGCGCGCTGAAGTTCATGCGGGCCGCCGGCGTCGACGACGTCGCGCTGCGTACGACCGACATCTACGCGTCACACGAGGCGCTGATCCTCGACTACGAGCGCCCGCTCACCCGGCGCGACGAGCGGGGCATCGCCTACGACCTGTCCGCGCACATGATCTGGATCGGCGAGCGCACCCGGCAGGCCGACGGCGCCCACCTCGACTTCGTGTCCCGCATCGCCAACCCGATCGGGGTCAAGCTCGGGCCGACGACGTCGCCCGAGTACGTCGTCGAGCTGGCCGAGCGGCTCGACCCCGAACGCATCCCGGGCCGCCTGACGCTGATCTC
This sequence comes from Cryptosporangium phraense, assembly GCF_006912135.1. Taxonomy (NCBI): domain Bacteria; kingdom Bacillati; phylum Actinomycetota; class Actinomycetes; order Cryptosporangiales; family Cryptosporangiaceae; genus Cryptosporangium; species Cryptosporangium phraense. Next base: position 64,080 of record NZ_VIRS01000025.1, read on the forward strand.
CCGGATGGGCAACCACAAGGTCCGCGACGCGCTGCCGCCGCTGGTCGAGAAGCTCCGCGCGACCGGGCACCTGGTCGTCTGGGAGTGCGACCCGATGCACGGCAACACGCACGAGGCGTCCAACGGCTACAAGACCCGGCACTTCGACCGCATCGTCGACGAGGTGCTCGGCTTCTTCGAGGTCCACCGCGCGCTCGGCACCCACCCGGGCGGCATCCACGTCGAGCTGACCGGGGAAGACGTCACCGAGTGCCTCGGTGGCGCCCAGGACCTGCTCGACGCGGACCTGGCCAGCCGGTACGAGACGGCCTGCGACCCCCGGCTGAACAGCCAGCAGTCGCTCGAGCTGGCGTTCCTGATCGCCGAGATGCTGCGCGGGTGAGCACAGCCACCCCCGGGCGCCCGCTCGACCTCCGGTCCACCGAGCGCCCGGTCGACCTCCGGTCCACCGAGCGCCCGCTCGACCTCCGGTCCACCGGGCGCCCGATCGACCTCCGGTCCGATACGGTCACGCGTCCGACCGACGGGATGCGGAAGGCGATCGCCGAGGCCGAGGTCGGCGACGAGGTGTACGGCGAGGACCCGACCGTCGCCGCCCTGGAAACGACCGTCGCGGAGATGTTCGGGCACGAGAAGGCCCTGTTCGTGCCCTCCGGCACGATGGCGAATCAGCTCGCGCTGTCCTCGCTCCTCGAGCCGGGCGACGAGCTGCTGTGCGACGCCGACGCGCACATCGTCACCTACGAAGGTGGGGCGGCGGCCGCCGTCGGCGGCATCAGCACCCGCACGGTCGTCGGCTCTCCGGCCGGAGCGCTCGACGTCGACGCCTGGCTCGCCCAGGTGCGCCGGCCCGGGTATCACGCACTGCCGACGTCCGCGATCGCGGTCGAGAACACCCACAACCGCGGCGGTGGCGCCGTCCTGCCCCTGGCTTCCCTCCAGGCGTTGGCGGACGTCGGACCGAAGCTGCATTGCGACGGCGCGCGGATCTGGAACGCGTCGGTGGCCTCGGGGGTGTCGTTCGCCGAGTACGGGGCGGTGTTCGACACGCTCTCGGTGTGCCTGTCGAAGGGCCTCGGTGCGCCGGTCGGGTCGCTCGTCGTCTCGACCGCGGAGCGCATCGAACGGGCCCGGGCGCGCCGGCAGCAGCTCGGCGGCGGGATGCGGCAGGCCGGCATCCTGGCCGCGGCCGGGCTCTACGCGCTGGAGCACCACCTGCCCCGCCTGGCCGACGACCACGCGCGGGCGGCCCGGCTCGCCGAGGCCCTCGGCGCCCCGGCGCCGCAGACCAACCTCGTGCTGCTGACCGTGCCCGACCCGTTCGCGGTGGTCCGGGCCGCGGCCGACCAGGGCGTGCTGGTGGGCGTGTTCGGCCCGTCCACCGTCCGTGCGATGACCCATCTCGACGTGGACGACGAGGGTCTCGACCGGGCGATCGAGGTGCTCGGGTCGATAATTCGCCGCTGACGCACCCGCCGAACGGACCCTTACTTATCCGGGGACGCGAGGCCACGATGTGTCATGCTCGCATTACGTCAGGTCGCCACCGAGCCACGCCTGTTCGCGGTCTCGGTCGGCGGCTCCGCGCTCGTCGTCCTGATCGTCGGCTGGATCGCCGGGTTCGCCGTCGCGCTGGTGCTCCTGGCCGGTCTCCTGGTGATCGCCCTGCTCACCGTCGTCCGAATGATCGTGCAGTCGGAAGGGACGGCGGCGGAGCGGATCGGCGCGGTCGGCGACGGACAGGCGCGGACCGGCGCGGACCTGCAGGAGCTCGCCCGGCGGGTGCGGGCGGTCGAGAGCGCGCAGCGCGAGGTGACCGACCTCCGGGACCACGTCGACCGGCTCGAGACGGTCGTGTCCGTGCTCACCCGGTGGCCGCGGGACCTGGTCGACGCGCCGGTCACGACGAGCGCGTTCTACCGCCCGGCCGGCGGCGACGACTCCGGTCCACCGACCTCGACGCGGGACGAGCTCGACCGCTACGAGCGACGCCGGGCCGCCCAGGAGCGCGGACGCAAGCGTGTGGCGCGGTGGCGCACCCAGCTCAAGTCCAGCCCGGATCGCCTGGTCGTGTACGTGGACGTGTTCTGGCTGCCGGGCGCCGCGACCGCCGACGGGCTGCCGATGCTCCTGCTCCGGCGGGCCGTGATGGAGGCGCCGGCCTGGCCACCGGCCGGGGGAGCGACCGGGCGTTCGCTGTCCGGGCAGTACGTGGCCGCGATCGAGAAGCGGTTCGCCGAGGCGCACTCCTGGCGGGACATCACGTTCTGGAGCGCCCCGGCCGGCGAGGACCTCAGTCGGCTGGTGGCTCGCCTGCTCGCCGACCGCGACCGCTGGCAGGACCTCGCCGACGGCCTCCCGGCCGCGGTCCGGGACGGCGACGCCGCCCGGCTCAGCCGGGCCTCACTCGAGGAGATCGAGGCGCTGGCCGCCGAGCCGGGAAAGGCCGGCACCGAGCCGGTGCGCATCGTCCGCTACACCGCGCTGATCGAGGGCGTCCGGGCCGGGGAACCGGCGATGCGCCACGCCTACCTGGTGTGGACCGCGGCCGACCCGGTGGCGTCGGTGGTCGCGGACGCGTTCGACCGCGTCCTGGAGGGGATGTCGGGGGAGACCGGCGGGGCGCCGGACCTCGGTCCGGGCGCGGCGACCGCGGACCTCGTCCGGTGGCACGGCGTCGACGGCCTCCGGGTCGACGCCCGCGCGACGCTGGAGCGCCGCCGGGCGCGCCTGGCCGAGAAGGAGGCAGCCGCCGTGGCCGAGCGGAAGGCCGCGGCCCGGCACCGGCACGCGGCTCAGTACCGCGCGCGCTGAGCGGTACCGACCGGGGCGAGGTTGCCGTCGGGCTGACGCGCGCACTTGGCCGACCGGTCGCCACGGGCCAGGAACGTGCTCAGGCAGCGGGCGAACTCGGCGTGGCCGCGGGCGTTCGGGTGCGCGGACTGCTGCAGCAGGTTCATGCCGAGCCCGTGCCTGATCCCGGCCAGATCGACGCTGAGCCCGCGGGACCACTCCTGGAACCGGCTGATGCCCTCCGCGCAGGCCTCACGCCCGCGCAGGGCCGGGGCCAGGTCGAGGAACCGCGCTCCGGTGTTCGCGGCGATCCGGGCGTAGGTGGCCGTGAACTGCCCGGCCACCCAGTTCTTGGCCCAGTTCCCGTCGTCGTCGCGGACCGGGCAGCCGAACGCGCCCCGGCTCGCTGTGCCGTAGCGCAGGTCGCCGGTCACCGGCGACGCGTACGACTGGAGCACGAGCGTGTAGTCGTCCCGGCCGTATCCGGCCTCGCGCATCACCCGCTGCACGTCCCGGACGTCCTGGGTGATCCGCGGGGCGGCGGCCCGCAACCGCTGGCGGATCCGGGGCGTCCAGGCGTTCTGGCAGCGCGGAGCGAGCTTCAGGTAGGCCAGGACGCAGTCGTAGGCGAGGTTGGCGTACCCGATGTCGTTGACGCCGACCGTCAGCACGATCAGCCGGACGTCGTACCGGCGGGCGACCGTGCGCAGCGCCTCGGCCTGCGGCGCCTCCCCGTACCGGCGCTGCCCGCCCAGGCGGACGTCGTTCGTCGTGGCCCCGGCGCAGGCCAGGTTCACCCGGGCCGGGTTGCCGACGCCGGGCAGCGACGTCCGCTGGATCGCGGCGTACCGGGAGCGGTGGCAGAAGTTGCCCCGCCGGTTCGTGGCCGGGTCGTAGCGGCCGGCGCCCTCGCCCGAGACGAAACTGTCGCCCATCCCGACCACCGCCGGTCGCCGCGCCGCGGCGTCCCCGGGGTCGGCGAGCAGCACCGTGCTCAGGAGCACCAGAACAACGACGCTGCACCGACGCCAGACCGTCATGGGAAAAGCATCGCACAGTAATCGGCTCAGAACGATGAGTCACGAAATGACGAAGGCGCCCCGAAGGGCGCCTTGTCGTACGGCCGAGGCTCAGTCGTCGTCGGAGCCCGGGTGCTTCGCCAGCCGCGACAGGTACAGCGGCTCGCCCAGCTTCTCGATCAGGTCGAGCTGCGTCTCGAGGTAGTCGATGTGCTGCTCTTCGTCCTGGAGGATGTCCTCGAAGATGTTCGCCGACGTCACGTCGCCGATCGAGCGCATGTACGCGATGCCCTCGCGGAGCCGGGTCACCGCCTCCTGCTCGACCTGCATGTCGCAGCGGAACATCTCCGGCACGTTCTCGCCGATCCGCAGCGAGAACAGCTTCTGGTAGTTGGGCAGACCCTCCAGGAACAGGATCCGGTCGGTGAGACGTTCGGCGTGCTTCATCTCGTCGATCGACTCGTGCCTGGTGTGCGCCGCGAGCGTGGTGTAGCCCCAGTTCTCCTGCATCTTGGCGTGCAGGAAGTACTGGTTGATCGCGGTCAGCTCGCCGGTGAGCTGGTCGTTGAGGAACTCGAGGACCCTCGCGTCGCCTTGCATTCCGAACATCCTCCGTTTGGCTGGGGAGGATTCACCCTAACTCCGATTAGCGGCCGTATTCCATTCGGCGCACACGACTCGCCGACCGCAGGGCCCTCCTGGGCTGCGATCGGAAGGTATGCCTGGCCTCAGGAAGCTTGCGCTAACGACACCTCGCTGGCTTGGAGGAGACCGCGGATCCGCTCGACGCAGGAGCCGCATCCGGTGCCCGCCCCGCAGGCGTCGGCGACGTCGAACTCGTCGCACGCGCCGGCGCTGATCGCCGTCCGGATCTCGGACTCGCGAACCCGCGTGCAGATGCAGACGTACATGGGTTCACCCCTCCGAGTCCCGGCGCCCTGGTAAGGCTTGGCTCAGTAAGGCTCGCCTATCCTTCGGCGGGAATCAAGTCGTTGCCGGATTTCGCTCCCGGGTTTTTGACAAAAAAGGACGCCGCCCTACGGCGGCGTCCTTTTTCGTCTACTTCGGTGCCGGGGTCAGCGTCTTGCCCAGAGCGGGAGGGAGCGTCGTGACGGCGTGAGCCAGCTCGTCGAGGTCGGCTCCGTGGAGGGCCTGCGGGCCGTCGCACTTGGCCGTCTCCGGGTGCGGGTGGACGTCGATCAGCAGGCCTTCGGCCCCGACGCCGATCGCCGCACGCGCGAGCGGAACCACCAGCTCACGCCGGCCCGCCGCGTGCGACGGGTCGATGAGGATCGGCAGGTGAGACAGCTGGTGCACCATCGGTACGGCCGACACGTCGAGCATGTTGCGGATCGCCGACTCGAACGAGCGCACGCCCCGCTCGCACAGCACGATGTCGAGGTTGCCGCGCTGGGCGATGTACTCGGCCGCCATCAGCCACTCCTCGTAGGTGGCGGTCAGCCCGCGCTTGAGCAGCACCGGCTTCCCGACCGACCCCACCGCCTGCAGCAGCGCGAAGTTCTGCATGTTCCGGGTGCCGACCTGGAGCATGTCCGCGTACTCGGCCACCACGTCGATGTCGGCCGGGTCGACGATCTCGGTGACGACCGGTAGCCCGGTCTCCTCCCGCACGTCGGCCAGGATCTTCAGGCCGTCGGCCCCGAGCCCCTGGAACGCGTACGGTGACGTCCGCGGCTTGTACGCGCCGCCGCGCATCAGCGCGGCGCCGGCCCGCTTGGCCATCAGCGCCGCTTCCAGCGTCTGCTCCGGCGTCTCCACCGCGCACGGTCCGGCGATCAGCGTCACGCTGTCCGGTCCGATCGGGACGTCCCGCACGTGGACGGTCGACGTCCGCGAATGGTTCTCCCGGCTGACGAGTTTGTAGGGCGACGTGATCCGGACCACCTCGGCGACGCCGGGCAGGCCTTCCACCTCGAGCGAGGCCAGCACCGGTTCCCCGGCGACCACGCCGACGATCGTGCGGGTGACTCCACGGGAGACGAACGCGGACCCGCCCGCCTCCTCGACCGTCGAGACGACGGCCTCCAGAGCGGTGTCGGGGGCGTCCGGGCTCATGACGATGACCATGCGAATTTTCTCCTAGAAATGCGACGAGCCCCGGGCCTGGGGCCCGGGGCTGTCGGAAGGGTGAGCGGCTGTGGCGCTAGAGCAGCGCGGCTGGCCGCCGGGGGACGCCCGGGCGGTAGCCATACCAAAAGTTGCGCTGCAGCATGCTGGGAAGCGTACTCGACGGAACGGGGTGAGAGCTGTCGGGTCCCCGTCACCCCGTGGTCGGGGGGCGCGCCTACGGGGCGAGGCTTCGCAGGCGGGCCATGTCGGCGGCGTGGCCGGCCCCGTCGTCCTCGGACGGCGTCTCCACCACGATCGGCACGCCCGCCGCCGCCGGATGCGTGAACAACGACCGGAACCCCTCGAGGCCGATCGTGCCCTCCCCGATCGTCGTGTGCCGATCACGGAGCGACCCCACCGGATCCCGCGAATCATTCGCGTGCACCAGCGCGAGCCGCCCGGCCCCGACGCAATCCACCACCGTGTCGAGCACCTTGGCCAGCCCGCCCGGCTCGGACAGGTCGTGGCCGGCCGCGTGCGCGTGGCAGGTGTCCAGACAGACGCGCAGGCGCGGGTGGGCGTCCACGGCGGCGAAGTACTCGGCCAGGTCCTCGACCCGGGACGCGAGCGCGAAGCCGCCGCCCGCGGTCGGCTCGACCAGCAGGTCCGGGTCCTCCGGGGTCAGCTCGTCCAGCAGCGGCAGCAGGTGCGAGCGCAGCTGCCCGTAGGCCTGCTCCCGGCGCTCGGTGGCCAGCGACGACCCCGCGTGGAAGACGACGCCCCGGGCGCCGATGGCCCGTCCGCGAGCGACCGCGTGACGCAGCGACGCGACCGACTTCTCGACGGTCGCCTCGGCCGCCGAGCCGAGGTTCACCAGGAAGGTGGCGTGGATGAACACCTGGACGCCGGAACGCGACGCCCAGGCCGCGAACTTCTCGTCCTGCGCGGGCACGCCCGGAGCCAGCGCCCAGCCCCGCGGGTTCGAGACGAACACCTGCACGGTGTTCGCCCCGATCCGCTCCGCGTAGGTAATCGCCCGCTTCGCCAGCCCGCCGGACGCCGGGACGTGGGCGCCTAGCCGGTGAACAGCGTCACCTCGGTGCCGGCGGCGACCAGGTTGCCCGGCGACGGGAACTGGAACAGCACCCGGGCGTCGTCGTCATCGCGGCCGCCGCGGCGCTTGACCCGGAGTCCGGCCTCTTCCAGCTGCTGCTTGGCCTCGTCGAACTGCTGCCCGCTGACGTCTGGGATCTCCACTTGCGACTGGCCCTGGGCGACCGTGAGCTTCACCGTGACGTCGCCGGTGACCTGGCCGGGCGCCGGATCCTGCTTCAGGACCTTGCCCGCCTTGGCCGGATCGGTGTTCGTCGGGTCGATCGTGACGTCCTTCTGGAGCCCGAGACCGTCGATGATCTGCTCGGCCTCCTCGCGGGACTTGTCGACCAGGTTCGGCAGCGAGATGCCCTTGCCCTGGCTGATCACGATCGTGACCGAGCTGCCCCGCTTGGCCTTGTTGCCCAGCGGCGGCGACGTCGAGATCAGCTTGTTCGCGTCGATGTCGTCGTTGAACTCGAACTTGGGCGCGGGCACGGTGAAGCCCAGCGCCTTCAGTTTCTGCTCGACCTCGGTGCGCCCCTTGCCCTTGAGGCTCGTCGGGATCGGGACGACGTCCGGACCCTTGGAGATCGTGATCGTGACCGTGCCGCCCTTGCGGATCCGGCCACCGGGCTCCGGCGACTGCTTGAAGACCCGGCCGAGCAGCGCCTTGTCGTCGAAGTCCTGGACGACGTTGATCTCCAGCCCGGCCGTCTTGGCCTGGGCGGTCGCGTCGGTCGAGCTGAGCTCGAGCATCTGGGGTGTCTCGGTGTACCGGCCGACGCCGAGGTACCAGCCGGTGCCGGCCGCGATCAGCGCCAGCACGACGACCGCGGCGATGATCGCGAGATTGCGCTGCTGCGACGTCAACCGGCCGAGTGGGCCCGGCAGGGTGGGACCGGCGCGGTGACCACCGCCGGGAGGCGGCGGCAGGATGCCGCCGGGCATCATCGCGGTGCCCCGCACGTCACCGTGGCGCGGCACGACCTGGGTGTGCTGGCCCGGTGCTTGCGGCACCGGCACCGCCGCGGAGGCGGTGAACGTACTGGTCGGCGGGCCGCTCTGGGGCACGGCCGAGGTCGGCAGCAGGCCGCCGCCGGACACGCTGCGGGTCGTGCGACCCTCGAGCTCGTCGCGGACGACGCGCAGCTCGTCGAGGAACGCGCCGGCGTCGGCCGGGCGGGCGTTCGGGTCGCGCCGGGTCGCCCGGACCGTCAGCTCGTCGAGCGACGGCGGCACCAGCGGCGCGCGCGACGACGGCGGCGGGACGTCGGCGTGGACGTGCTGGAAGGCGATGTTCACCGACGAGTCGCCGCCGTACGGCACGTTGCCGGTGAGCATCTCGAACAGCATGATCCCGGCCGAGTACACGTCGCTGCGGGTGCTGGCCTGGCCGTAGGTGATCTGCTCGGGTGAGACGTACGCCACCGTGCCCATGACCACACCGCGGGTCGACGTCGGGCCGACCGCGGCCACGGCGCGGGCCAGACCGAAGTCGGCGACCTTGACCGAGCGGCCGTCGTTGCCGATCAGCACGTTCTCGGGCTTGACGTCCCGGTGGACCATGCCGTGCCGGTGGGCGGCGGCCAGCGCGTCGAGCACCGGGTCGATGATCGCCAGCGCCTCGGCGGCGGGCAGCCGCCCGCGCTGGACCAGGACCTCGCGCAGCGTGCGGCCCTGGACCTGCTCCATCACCAGGAACGCGAGCCCCTCGTGCACGCCCTGGTCGTAGACCGCGACGACGTGCGGGTGGCTCAGCGCGGCGGCCGAGCGCGCCTCCTGGATGAAGCGGTGCACGAAAGCGGGGTCGGCCGCGTAGCCGGGGTGCATGACCTTGACCGCGACGGTCCGTTCCAGACGTTCGTCCATCGCGTCGTACACGGTCGCCATGCCACCGCGCGCGATCCGCCCCCGAATTCGGTAGCGGCCTTCGAGCACGGAACCCACCAGGGGGTCGGCCAGCGTCCTGTCCACGGGCATCAGTGTACGGAGAGAGAGTCAACGAGACAGGCGACCCCGCGGAGATCCATGCTTCGGCACACGCATCTGGGCCCAAAAGGGTTCGCGGGGGACCGCGTTCGTTCCCGAACTGAGATCTCGTGGGATCGTTGGTGCGTGGAAGACAGCAAAACTGAGGTCGGCCCCGACGCCTGGCTGACCGTCCCCGAGGCCGCGGAACGGCTCGACGTCCGGCTGACCCGCGTGCACCAGCTGGTGAAGAGCGGCGCGCTGCTGGCCGTGCGCCGGGACGGCGTCCTGAAACTCCCGGCCGACCTGGTGCCCGACCTGCGGTCGGAGGCCGGGCAGAAGTCCAACCTGGCCCGGCACCTGGCCGGCGTCCTCACCGTGCTCAAGGACGCGGGCTACGACTCCGAGGAAGCGCTGACCTGGCTCTACACGCCGGATTCGACGCTGCCGGAAGGGTCGGCGGCAGCGGCCCTGCGCGAACGGCCGACCGAGATCAAGCGCCGCGCGCAGGCCCTGGGCTTCTGAGTGCGGCATTTCAGCTATCTGGCCGTGCTCGTGTTCATCGTGATCGGTTCGGGCTGGCTCGAGGTGTTCCTCCGGGTCCAGGTGTATCGACGGTGGAAACGCCTGTTGCTCGCGCTCACCCCGGCCGCGGTGATCTTCGTCGTCTGGGACGTGCTCGCGATCCGGGCCGGGCACTGGACGTTCGACCCCCACCAGATGCTGGGCATCGAGTTGGGGCCGCTGCCGCTGGAGGAACTGCTGTTCTTCCTCGTGGTGCCGGTCGCGGCGATCCTCGCGTTCGAGGCCGTGCGCAAGGTCACCGGCTGGAGAGCCGAATGACCTACACCCAGGCGGCGGTGCTCGGCGTGCTGGTGGCGCTGGCCATCGACCTGTTCGTCTACCGGACCCGGCTGGTCACCCGCCGGGTCTGGTGGGTCTCCTACGCGATCGTCGTGTTCTTCCAGCTGATGACGAACGGCTTTCTCACCGGCCGGGGGATCGTCCGGTACAACCCGGACGACATCATCGGCCTGCGGATCGTCTACGCGCCGGTCGAGGACCTGCTGTTCGGGTTCGCGCTCGTGCTCTTCGCGGTGTCCACCTGGGTCAGGCTCGGGCGCGTACGGCCCGCACGAGAGCAGGCAGCGCCACGCGCGCGCGACGAAAGTTACTGACCGCGACCCGACGGTCGAGCACCTGGTAGTCGGCCTGCTCGACGGCGTCGAGGATGCCGCCGTAGAGCAGGAACGCGGTCTTCATGCACTCCTGGCTCTCCGGCGCGAGCAGCCGGAAGCCCGGCCAGGCGGCCCGGTAGATCTCCCGGCACCGGGCCACCTCGTAGGCCAGCAGCCGCCGGATCGGCCCGTCGACGACCCCCCGCTCCAGGTGCTCCCGGTCGACGCCGAACAGCGCCAGGTCCTCCATCGGCAGGTAGATCCGGCCCCGCCGAAGGTCCTCGCCGACGTCCCGGATGAAGTTCGCGAGCTGGAACGCGACGCCGAGGTCGTGCGCGTACGGCTCGACGACCGCCCGCGGGACCCCGGGGTGCTCGAGGATCGGCACCATCTCCAGCCCGATCACCGCGGCCGACCCGTACACGTACGTCATCAGGTCGTCGTAGGTCGCGTACTCGGTGACGGTCAGGTCCATCCGCATCGACGCGTTGAACGCCTCGATGTAGGTGACGTCGACGTCCCAGCGCCTGACGGTGTCGACCAGCGCCCGGGTGATCGGGTGGTCCGACTCGCCCCGCTTCAGGTCGGCCAGGACGGACGCCGAGAACGCGTCCAGCTCGGCGGCCTTCTCGGCGTCCGACAGCGTCGAGCTGAGGTCGTCGACGATCTCGTCGGCGTATCGGGCGAACCCGTACAGCGCCTGGACGTACGGCCGCTTCGCCGGCGGGAGCAGCAGCGTGGCCAGGTGATAGGTCTTGCCGTGTTCGGCCAGCAGCCGGCGGCACTCGGCGTAGGACGCCCGCAACTCCGGATCCGTGATGCCGGCGGCGTCCAGTTCACGCGAGCTCATCGGTGGTAACCCTTCTGCGGCGCAGGAACCGGATGCCGTAGGCCACGGCGGCCCCGGTGAGAACGAGGTCGAAGATCGTGCCCGGCACGTGCGTGGCCCGGGCCAGGTTGTAGCCGTCGGGCAGGACGAAGAAGCTGAGCACGCCGCTGATCACGACGAGCACGGTCGCGAACCGGTCCTCGTCCGCGGCGGCCAGCGGAACCAGCGCCCAGAGCAGGTACCAGGGGTGGAACGACGCCCCGAAGATCGCGAGCACGAACAGCGCGGCCGCGCACGCTCCCAGTACCGCCCGGGCCGGCGCGGTCCGCACGCGCCACCAGAGCACGACCAGGATCACCAGCATGACGACGGTGCCGAGCGTCCGGGCCGGGCCCAGCACCGTGCGGTCGGGCGCCGACGTGAACCAGGTCAGGAACATGCCCCAGCCGGTCGGGATCGACGTCCACTGCACCGAGACGCCGCTGGTGACGGCCAGCCCGTGCACCCAGCCCAGCCCGAGCCCGGCCAGCGCGCTCACCAGCCCGAACGCGGCCACCGCGGCCGCACCGGCCACCGCACCCACGCGCACGACCCGGTTCCACCAGCCCAGCCGTCCGGGCCCGACCGGCCGGTTCGCGGCCACCAGCACGACGACGAACGGCAGCGCGACGACGGCCGAGACCTTCACCGCGGCGGCCAGCCCGATCAGCCCCCCGGCCGCCGCCCCGACCGCGTACAGCCCCCGCCGGGGCGCGTCCGGCCCGCCCCCGGCCGCGTCCGGCCCGCGCCGGGCCGCCGGGGCGGCCACCCAGAGCGCACCGGCCAGGAACGGCAGCATCAGCGCCTCGTTGTGCCCGCCCGCCACCAACTGGGCCAGCACCAGCGGGTTCGCGATCAGCAACCACTGCGCGCGGCTCGGCGAGGCCCCGTACGCGGCGGCCATCCGCGGGACGATCACCGCCAGCACGACCAGGCCGAGCACGGCCAGGAAACGCAAGCCCAGCAGCGCGACGACGAGGTTGTCGCCGGCCGCGCCGGCGACCCAGCTGGCCAGGTACAGGTACAGCGGCCCGTACGGCGCCGGCGTACTGACCCAGGTGGACGAGACCGACGACACCCAGTCGGCGCCGAGCCCGGACGGGATCTCGGCCGGACCGATCCGGTACGGGTCGAAGCCCCGCGCGAGCACCAGGCCCTGAGCGGCGTAGGAGTAGAGGTCGCGGCTGAACATCGGCGGCCCGAACAGCAGCGGCAGCGCCCACAGCGCGGCCGTGCCGGTCACGGACCCGGCCGAGGACTCCGTCCGCAGCCGCCACCACGCGTAGACCAGCAGCGTCATGCCGATCGCGGCCAGCGTGATGCACACCGCCGGCCCGATCCCGTGACGCAGATCGCGCAGCACCGGGGCGTCCCACAGGGGATCGGGGCGGGGCAGCACACCGGCGCCCAGCCCGCCGACCGCGATCAGCACCGAACCGGCGAAACCCGTCCACCGGGCGTTGGTCACCCGAACAGCGGTCGTCACGGCGACCATGGTCTCAGCCATGTCAGCCGGTGATGCGTTCAGCCGCCAGCCGCCCGGAGACCAGCACCATCGGCACCCCGACGCCCGGCTGGGTGCCGGATCCGGTGAACACGACGTTGTCGAGGCCCGGCGCCAGGTTCGACGGGCGGAACGGCCCGGTCTGGAAGAACGTGTGGGCGGCCGCGAACGGAGCGCCCATCGCCAGCCCGGTCGCCTGCCAGTCGGCCGGCGTCACCGTGCGCTCGACCTCGATCCCGTCGCCGAACCCGACGTAACCCCGCGCCTCCAGCACCGCGACGAGCTCGTCCCGGTAGCGCGGGCCGACCACCGACCAGTCGATCGGCGCGCCCGTGTGCGGGGTCGGCGCCAGCACGTAGTAGGTCTGCTTCCCGGCCGGGGCCAGCGACGGATCCGAGAGCGTCGGGTTGCACACCAGCAGCGACGGGTCGCTCATCAGTTCCTGGCGGTCGATCAGCTCGGTGAACGTCCGCTTCCAGGCCCGTCCGAAGTGGATGTTGTGGTGGGCGGTCTTGGTGTACCGGGCGGTGGACCCGGCGTGCAGCAGGAAGCACGACGGCGAGTAGCGGAGGTTCTTGATCCGCCGCGGCGCGGCGGAGGAGGGCAGCAGGTCGCGGTAGGCGACCGGCAGGTCCGGATTGAGGACGACGACGTCCGCCGCGATGTGGTCCCCGTCACTCGTGCGGACGCCGACCGCGCGGCCGTTCTTCGTCTCGACCTGGGTGACGGTCGTGCCGTACCGGATCCGGGCGCCGTGCTTCTCGGCCGCGCCGGCCAGCGCGGTCGGCACCGCGTGGATGCCGCCCTTGGGGAAGAACACGCCGGCGACCGAGTCCATGTACGCGATCACCGCGTAGATCGCCAGCGCCTGAAACGGCGAGACGCCCGCGTACATCGCCTGGAAACTGAAGATGCGCTGGGTGCGCGGGTCCTTGAGGTACTGGCCGACCTTGGGCGCGAGCCGCCGGAACCCGCCCAGCGCGAGCAGCCGGGCGATGCCGGGGCCCACCAGATCGAGCGGCGAGTCCAGGTTCCGGTCGATGAACTCGTCCATCTCCAGGCGGTACAGCTCGGAGACGAAATCGACGAACTTGCGGTAGCCGTCGGCCTCGCGCGGGCCGCAGACCTCACTGATCTCTTCCGCCATGCGTTCGGCGTCGGGGTGGACGTCGAGCTGCGAGCCGTCCGGGTAGAACGCGCGGTAGAGCGGGCTGACCGGCTCGAGCGTCAGCCAGTCGCTCATCCGCTCGCCGACCGCGCCGAACGCGTCCTCGATGAGGTTCGGCATCGTGAGCACGGTCGGGCCGGTGTCGAACTGGTAGCCGTCGACGGTCAGCCGCCCGGCCCGGCCGCCCGGCACGGACTCGCGCTCGACGATCGTCACCTGCCGTCCGGCGCCGAGCAGTCTGAGAGCGCACGAGAGGCCGGCGAGGCCGGCTCCGACGACGACGACGTGTTCAGTGGGGCCGGTGACAGTGCGCACGGTTGAACCGTAGGGCACCCCGACCCGGTCGGCACGTCGAGGCGTTACCGCCGTTCCCAGCCCGCCGGGCCCCCGATGGCCAGCGGATTCGTGCCGGTCACGGCCAGCAGGTACCAGGCCGTCGTGCCGACGTGGCGGTACGGGTAGTAGCCGGTGTCGCCGAGTCCGGTGTGCAGCGGGCTGGTCGCCGCGACCAGGCCCTCGCCGTCGGCCAGCGGCTTGTCGCCGGCCTTCTCGTCGGTGCCGAGGGTGGCCTGGGCCTCGGCCAGCGTGTTCAGCCGCGCGGTCGCGGCGTCCAGGTCGCCGGGCTTCGCCCGCTCCAGCAGCGCGGCCGCAAGCTGCGCGGTGCCCTCCAGCCAGACCGCGTCCGGGTCCGGCGTCGGCAGTCCCGGTTCGACGGGGACGGTCGGGTCGACGAGTCGGCTGCGGTCGGAGCAGGTCACGCCGGTGACCGTGACCCCCACCGGCAGCGCGCTGTTCACCCGCTCGGCCGTGTCGGTGACCGTGAGCTCGGCGATCACGTAGTCCAGGGCGGCGGTGTTCGCCGCGCGTGGGCTGCCGGCCAGGCCGAGCACGGCCGACGTCTGGCTCGCGGTCGTGACCGGGAACCGGCCGACGACGATCCCGTCGTCCGAGCCGGACGCGTAGAAGCCGCCGTCGGCCTGCCACATCCGGTGCACGAACGCGGCCGCCTTGGTGCGCCGGTCCAACCAGATCTCGTCGCCGGTCAGCGTCGCGAGCTGGCCGAAGAACGCGGCCAGGACCGCGTTGTGGGACGTGTCGGTGCGGGTCAGCGTCGTCCCGGCGCGGTCGACGCCGGCCCGGTAGCCGCCCAGGGCCTGGTTCGTGCCGCAGGTGGCGGCCACCCAGTTGCCGAGCCGGACCGCGGCGGTCAGGAAGGCCGGGTTGAGGCCCCGGCGGGCCAGCGCCAGCAGCGCGAGCCCGGCCCAGGCCTGGTCGCCGGTGTAGCTCGCGCTGTGGTCGAAGACGTTGCCGGCGTTCACCAGGCCGTCCGGCTGGACGAACCCGTTGGCCTGGACGACGCCGTTCCGGGCGTACGGGCCGACCGTGTACGACTGGCGCAGCCGGCCGTCGCGGTAGGCCGGATCATGGTCCTGGGCGTACCGGAGCGACTCGCCGATGATGCGGGCCCGCTCGACCGACGCCGGTGAGCCCTCGGCCAGGTAGGCCAGCGCGGCGACCGCGGCGTCGTAGAGGTACGCGGTGCCGTAGAGGCCGATCTCGTCCGAGTACGACTGGGGCAGGCGCAACGTCCCGTAGGCGGGGTAGTGGACGTCCATCGCCGCGTTGAGGAACCGGTATCCGGCCCGCACCGCCGGGTGACGCTGGATCTGCGCGACCGCGGGGGCGGCGCTCAGCCCGATGCCCGCGATGCTCGTGGCGCCGAACAGTGCGGCGCTCCCCATCAGTACGCCCCGCCGGCTGATTCGCTGACCTGCCACCGTGCCGCCCCCGAGTGCGCTCGTGTGCGCCGGGGTACCGGCGCGACCTGCGCTCATTGCGCACCGTCACGGTTGCAATCCGCGGCGACACGCCGGATCGAGGCCCGATCGCGATGCGTCCGGCCCGTCGGGTTCGGCCGGCCCGTCAGGCTCGGCGGGCGGTGGCCGCGGCGGCGAGCTCGGCGAGCGCCTCGGCGGCTTCGGCGTCGACCGGGGCGGCCCGCAGCGCGTCCAGCGCACGCTGGGTCAGCGACGTGATCCGCTCCTCGGTGCGGGCCAGCGCCCCGGTTTCGACGAGGACGCCGCGCAGCGCGTCGACGCCCTCGTCGGCCAGGTCGGGGTCGCCGAGGTGACGGTCGAGCAGCTCGTGCTGGGCCGTCGTGGCGCGTTCGGCCGCGTAGGCCAGCAGCAGCGTGCGCTTGCCCTCGCGGAGGTCGTCGCCGGCCGGTTTTCCGGTCTCGGCCGGGTCGCCGAACACCCCGAGGACGTCGTCCCGGAGCTGGAACGCCTCGCCGATCGGCAGCCCGTACCGGCTGAGCGAGTCGAGCAGGTCCGGCCCGGCCCCGGCCAGCGCGGCCCCGAGGTGCAGCGGACGCTCGACCGTGTACTTCGCCGCCTTGTACCGCACGACCCGGACCGCCCGGTCGACCGAGTGGCCGCCCTGCGCCTGGGCCAGCACGTCGAGGTACTGCCCGGCCATGATCTCGGTGCGCATCTCGTCCCAGATCGGTCGGGCACGTTCGAGCGCGTCGGCCGGCATCCCCGACCGGTCGAGCATCTCGTCGGCCCAGATCAGGCAGACGTCGCCGAGCAGGATCGCGGCCGCGGTGCCGAACCGCTCGGCGCTGCCGGTGTACTTCTCGGCCCGGTGCAGGGCCTCGAAGTGCCGGTGCACGGCCGGTTTGCCCCGCCGGGTGTCGGAGCCGTCCATCACGTCGTCGTGAATCAGCGCGCAGGCCTGCACGAGTTCCAGCGCCCCGACCGCGCGGACCAGCGCGTCCGAACCGTGGCCACCGGCCGCGCGGTAGCCCCAGTAGGCGAACGCGGGCCGCAGGCGCTTGCCGCCGTCGAGGAAGTCGGCCAGCGCGTCGGCCACCGGGCCGAGCTCGGGACCGACCAGCGCGAGGCGGCCGCGACGGCGGTGCAGGTGGGCGCGGAGGGCCGCGCTCACGCGCGCCCGCAGGTCATCCCGGTCGAGCGGGGTGGCGGCCACGCGGTCTCCTTCTTTGACGGGTTTCTGTCAAGGTATCTGGTCGGTCGACTACTGTGGTCACATGGCAACCGGTGTTTCCGTTCGGCGGACCTCCGTGGGTGACCTCGTCCGGGACGACGCGCCGACGTACTCGTTCGAGTTCTTCCCGCCGAAGACCGACGCGGGCGAGAAACAGCTCTGGCAGGCGATCCGCGAGCTGGAGGCGCTGCAGCCCTCGTTCGTCTCGATCACCTACGGCGCCGGCGGGTCGAGCCGGGACCGCACGGTCGGCATCACCGAGCGGATCGCCACCGAGACGACGCTGCTGCCGATGGCCCACCTCACCGCGGTGAACCACTCGGTGGCCGAGCTGCGCAACGTGATCGGGCACTACGCGGCGGCCGGCGTGCACGACGTGCTGGTGCTGCGCGGCGACCCGCCGGGTGACCCGCAGGCCGACTGGATCGCCCATCCGGAGGGTTACTCGTACGCCTCCGAGCTGGTTTCGCTGGTGCGGAATTCGGGTGACTTCTGCGTCGGCGTGGCCGCGTTCCCGGAGAAGCACCCGCGCTCGCCCGACCTCGAGTCCGACGTGCGGTTCTTCGTCGACAAGTGCCGGGCCGGGGCCGACTTCGCGATCACCCAGTTCTTCTTCGACTGGCAGGACTGGGCCCGGCTGCGTGACGCGGTCGCGGCGGCCGGGTGCGACGTTCCGATCGTCCCCGGCGTGATGCCGGTGACGAACGTGTCGCAGATCGAGCGGATGGCGATCCTGTCCGGGGCCGCGTTCCCGTCGGACCTGGCCGACCGGCTGCGCGCGGTGGCCGACGACCAGAACGCGGTCCGGGAGATCGGCGTCGAGGTGGCGACGACGCTTTCGGCCCGCCTGCTGGCCGAGGGCGCGCCCGGCATCCACTTCATCACGCTGAACCGCTCGGCCTCGACGCGCGAGGTCTGGGCGAACCTGGCCCCGGCCCAGGTCGCCGTCCGCTGAGTTTCTCGGCTTTCCGGGGTCTGGACGGCCCCCAGAACCCCGGAAAGTCGACAATCTACGCGGGACCGACCAGGGCGGCCACGATCTGGGCGCTCAGCGTGACCAAGGGGAGGCCGCCGCCCGGGTGGGACGAGCCGCCCACCAGGAACAACCCCGGCACGATCGAGCGGTTGGCCGGGCGGAGGAACGCGGCCCGGGGCCCGTTGCTGGACGTGCCGTAGATCGCGCCGCCGATCGCGTGCGTCTTGGCCTCGAGGTCGGCCGGCGTGACGATCTCCCGGAACAGGATGCGATCGCGCACGTCGTAACCGCGTTCCGCCAGCCGCTCCAGGAGCTGGTCGGCGTACCGCGGAGCCAACCCCGGGGTCCGCCAGTCGACGGCGCCCCTCCCGGTGCCCTGGCGGGCCGCGTTCACGAGCAGGAACACCGCTTCGTGGCCGTCCGGGCGGACGTCCGGGTCGTCGGGTACCGACAGGTACAGCGTCGGGTCCGGCACCGGACGCCCCGGGTCGCCGAAGACGTGGTCGAACTCCTCGTCGTAGCGGCCCGGCGGGAACAGCACGGTGTGGTGGGCCAGCCCGGGCGTCCGGCCCCGCAGGCCGAGGAGCAGCACGAACCCCGACAGCGACGGCGTGGTCTGGTGCAACGACCGCAGCGCCGACGGCACCGCGATCAGGTCCCGGTAGACGTGCGCCGCATCCGCGTTCGCCACGACGACGTCGGCGGGCAGGCGTCCGCCGTCGGCGAGCAGGACGCCGGTGACCCCGCGGGCGTTCGCGGTGATGCGGGTGACCTCGGTGCTCGTCCGGATCGTCACGTGGTGCTCGACGCACCGGGCGAGCAGGGCGTCGGCCAGCCGGCGCAGCCCGCCGGCGATGTACCAGCCGCCGAACGCCAGCTCGGCGTACGGCACCGAGGCCAACGCGGCCGGGGCCTTCCGCGGGTCCGAGCCGGTGTAGGTCGCGTAGCGCTCGACGAACTGCTGCAGCCGGGGATCGCGCAGGTAGGTGCGGGCCAGCCCGCGCAGCGACCGGCCCGGCGCGATCGTGGCCAGGTCGTTCAGCCGGGTCGCGTAGCGGGCCAGGGTGCGCGGCCCGGCCAGCGTCGAGGTGAGGAACGGCTCGTAGGTCGCGTCCCAGATCTTCTCGGCCCGCTGCCAGAACTGGGCCCAGTCGCTGCCCGCGCCGCCGCCGAACGCGTCGTCGATCCGGCGCCGGAACTCGAACGGGTCGGCGCAGGAGTCCAGTCGGGAGCCGTCGCCGAAGCGGTAGCGGGCGATCGGGTCGAGCGGCACCAGGTCGAGCACCTTCTCGAGCGGGTCGCCGGTCTCCCGGAAGAAGTCCGCGAACACCTGCGGCAGCGTCACCAGGCTCGGGCCGGTGTCGAACCGGAAGCCGTCGCGGGTCAGCAGGCCGAGCTTCCCCCCGACCTCGGGCGCGCGTTCGCAGACCGTGACCCGGTGCCCGGCTGCCGCCAGCCGCGCCGCCGCGGCGAGCCCGCCGACGCCCGCCCCCACGACGACGACCTCAGCCAACGGTCCGTCCCTTCCACCGCAGCGCGCCTCGACGGCGCAGCACCACCGACCGTGCCACCAGGTACCCGAATGCGCCGATCGAAACCGGGTGGGCGAGCGCGTCCGGCCAGGCGCGACCGCCGCTGGCCCGGGCCGCGACGACCCGGCCGGCCACCCCGGCCGCGTAGCCGAGCGCGCCGATCCGGCTACCGCGCAGGGCGGCGGCCGCGGGCAGGACGTACAGGAACCCGAGCGCGGCCACGGTCGCGGCGGCGCCGGGAGCTCCTCCGAAGGCCGCCCACAGTGACTTCGAGTACCCGTCGCGCAGCTCCGGCCACGACTCGTACATCCGGCACTCGGCGATCGTCGAGCCGTCGGTGACCACTCCGCGGCCGCCGACGCGCTTGATCGCCCGCAGCAGCGCGATGTCCTCGAGCACGTCGCCGCGGACCGCCCCGTGGCCACCCGCCTTCTCGTAGGCCTCCCGCCGGACCACCAGGAACTGCCCGTTGGCCGCGGTCAGCGACGGTTTCGGCGAGCGCTCGGCCAGGCCCAGCGGCAGCGTCGTCAGCCACGACCACTGCAGCAGCGGCTGGATCAGCCGCTCGGCCGGGGTCTCGGCCACCTGCCGGGGGTAGGGCGAGACGAGATCGAGGTCGTCCAGCATCGCCAGGGCGGCGGTCAGCGCGTCCGGCGCGAGGACGACGTCCGCGTCCACGAAGACCAGGACCTCGGATCCGGGCGCGGCCGCCGCGGCCAGCTGCGCGCAGGCGTGCGGCTTCCCCAGCCACCCCGGGGGGAGCGGCGCGCCGGTCAGGACCCGGACCCGCGGATCGCCGTCGGCGATCTCCTTGACCCGCTCCGCGGTCCGGTCGGTGCTCCCGTCGTCGAGCACCACCACTTCGTACGGGGGGACGCTCCGCAGAGCGAGCAGTGCCCGCAGACACGGCCCGACCCGGTTCTCCTCGTCCCGCAGCGGAAGCAGGACGGAGACCCGGGCCCGCGTCTCGGCCGGGGCGCCGGGCGCCCGCCGCAGCAACCGAGCGTTGACGACGCTGTGCACCGTGAGCGCCGCCGCCCCAACCGACGCCCACACGACCGGATCCCGCACGAGCCGCCGCAGCGCTTGCTGCCCCGAGGTGGCGCGGCCCGAGGCGGCGCGGCCCGGGACCCGAATCATCGCGCACCGGCCAGGGGTGCCGGGCGGGCGAAGCGGCCGCTGCGGTACAGCGTCACGGCCAGCGGCACGGCCACGGCCCCCATCGCCAGCGCGCCCCAGGCGGCCGACGCGGGCAGTCCGAAGAACGCCGCCTGCGCGAGCACCGACGACGCATACGTCCACAGATAGAACGTCAGCATCGGCGCATCGGCCCGCGGGCGGGCGTCCGCATCAAGGCGGAACAGCCGCAGAGCGGCGGCCATCACCACCGCGACCAGCAACCATCCCAGGTAGTTGGTGACCGGGATCCCGGGCACGCCCGGCAGACCCGCACCACCGGACGCCCAAGACCAGTGACCGGCGTCGACCATCTGCGGGTCGAGGAA
This sequence comes from Cryptosporangium phraense, assembly GCF_006912135.1. Taxonomy (NCBI): domain Bacteria; kingdom Bacillati; phylum Actinomycetota; class Actinomycetes; order Cryptosporangiales; family Cryptosporangiaceae; genus Cryptosporangium; species Cryptosporangium phraense. The sequence goes on from NZ_VIRS01000025.1 coordinate 84,765, forward strand.
CACGTCCCAGGAGGCGAGCGCCCAGCCCGCGACGAGAACCCGCGCCCACCCACCGGCCAACCGCCCGGCGACGAGCCAGGCCGGCCAGGCCATCATGGTCCAGGCCAGCGGAATCACCCACGGAACCCCGAACGCCTTGGGCCCGAGCGTGCCCGCGTAGGCGTACTCCCCGAACGGGAAGCCGGTCGCGGTCCCGACCGCCTCGACCAGCAACCCACCCCCCGACGTGACCAGCACGAGCACCGCGGCCGTGCGCCACCCACGGGTGAGACCCGCGTGCGCCACCGACGCCGCGAACCCGAGCACGACGGTCGCGACCGTGACCCCGTTCCGCGCGTCACCGCCCACCAGCGGATAGACGATCTGCGCCAGAATGGTCAGACCGACCAGCCCGGCCGGCACGCGCTTCACGATCAGGACGTCGGGTCGTCGAGGGGAAGCCCCCGGCCGAGCACCGCGAACGGCCGGTCGTCACCGGGGAACACCACGTCACGCAGCACGTCGAGGAACCCGAGCCGGCGGTAGAGCTTCCAGGCCCGCGACTCGCCACCCTCCGGAGTGGAGAGCGCGGTGGTGCGCCGGGTCACGCCGTCGAGCAGCAGGCGGATCTGCTGCTCGCCGATGCCCTGGCCCTGCACCGTGGGCGACACGTGCAACTCGACGACCTCGAAGCAGTCCGACAGCCAGGCCCGGTAGCCGGCCGGGTCCAACCGCGACCGGACGTGCTCGTGCCACCACTGGCCCGGCTCGCCCCGGTAGCCGTACCCGAACCCGACGACCCGGCCCTCGGCGTCGAACGTGCCGACGGCGCGGAACTCCGGCCGGCGGGTGTGGGCGACCAGGATGCCCCGGCGCCCCTCGACCAGCCCGGGCGAGTAGTTCATCGCCGAGCCGTACACGCCGAGCACCTCGTCGAGGTGGTTGACCACATCGCGGGAGTTCCAACGGATCGGTGTCAAAGGAGTCACCTCAGCGGATCTCTGCCGTCCAGCGAGCCGTCCGCCCGCACCACGCCGAAACGGGCGAAGAGTTCCTCGGCGTACCACCCGGTCTCCTTCGTTCTGCGGATCGCCGCGCTGTGCGCGGCTCCCTGGTAGGCGAACGCACGAAGCTCCTCCGCCGTTCGCCAGACGCTCAGCGTCCCCTGCCACCCGGCCGGGGCCTCGCCGACGCCGAAGGCGGCCAGCAGGCCGCCGTCGTTCCGGTACTCCTGCAATGCGGACGCCACCGGCGGCACCGCGCGCCAGAACGTGGCCGCCTTCCGGGCCGAAATGCGGGCCCGGGTGAGCGACGCGACCGGACCGTCCCACCGTTGGGGGGTCGGGTTGCCGAACGGCTGTCGGCGGGCCCAGCGGCCGTGGGAGGCCAGCGGGGTCAGCTCCAGCCGGAACCGCTCCTCGGCCAGGCGGTCCCAGCCGCGGACGGTGGGAGCGTTCTCGAACGTTTCTGCGGCCTCGACGTCGGCCCAGGACGCGAGCAGCGCCCAGCGGTGCAGGTCGGCGTCGCGGATCGCGAACGTGGTGCCGTGGCCGGTGCCGAGCAGCCGGGCGAACCGCAGCCCGCGCACCTTCGACAGGCGGGCGCGGTCGGTGGCCATCCGGGTGAGCGCGGCCGGAATGCGGCGGCCGGAAACCCGCCAGACATGAACGGTCACGGTCACCGGAGTGCTCGGGGCTCCCGACCCGGACTCCGGTGCAGCTGGCATGTGTTCACCCTAGAGGTGACCGCCGTCAACGGCAGAACTAGGCTCAGGCCACCTCGGCCGCGACGCCGCCGGTGATGCGGAGGAGCTCGTCGTAGGTGGTCGGGAACACCGCGTGCGGGATGCCGCCGGCCGCCCAGACCGTCTCGTACCGGGCCAGGGCGACGTCGACCAGCGTCCGGAGCCGGACCGGGTGACCGACCGGGGCGACCCCGCCGATCGCCTGGCCGGTTGCGTCCCGGACGAAGTCGGGCGTGGCCCGGCGGACGCTGGCGACCTCGCACAGCGACGCGACCATCGCCGTGTCGACGCGGTGCGCGCCTGACGCGAGGACCAGCAGCGGGACGCCGTCGGCGTCGAAGACCAGCGAGTTCGCGATCTGCCCGACGGTGACACCGAGCGCCTCGGCGGCCGCCGCCGCGGTCCGCGCCTCGGCCGGGAGGATCTGGACCCGGTTCTGCGAGCCGAAGGCGGCCAGGACGTCGTTCACGGCGGCGACATTGGGGTGCTCGGTCGAGGTCATGCGCTATCTGAGCACATCGTGAGTACTAGTGCTCTCTTCATTTGCGTGCCGGGGCGGGACCGTGAGTTCCATGACCGCTACCCTCTCCGCTTCGCGGCTCGCCGCCGCGACCCCGGCCACCCGTGACCGGTACATCGACCTGCTGCGGGTGTTCTCGATCGGCGTCGTCGTGCTCGGGCACTGGCTGATGCTGACGCTGTCGGTCTCGTCCGGCCGGTTGCAGGTCGGGAACGTGCTCGCGGACCTGCCCGCGGCCCAGCTCCTGACCTGGGTGTTCCAGGTCATGCCGCTGTTCTTCCTGGTCGGCGGGGCGGCGCACGCGGCCGCCCTGCGCTCGGGGCGGCGGACGTACGCCGAGTTCGTCGCCGGGCGCCTGCGGCGGCTGCTGGCGCCGACCGCGGTGTTCCTCGGGGTCTGGGTCGCGATCGCCGCGGTGACCGAGGTGGCCGGGTGGCAGTCCGGCTCGGAGCTGCTGCAGATCGCGACCCGGACGATCGTGCAGCCGCTGTGGTTCCTCGGCGTGTACCTGGGGGTGGTCGGGCTGGCGCCGCTGATGTACGCGGCGCACCGGCGGTGGGGGGTGTGGGTGCCGGTGGGGCTGGTGGCCGCGGCGGGGGTCGTCGACGCGGTGCGGCTGCTGGGTGACGTGCCCGCGGTCGGGGCGGTGAACGTCGCGCTGGTGTGGCTGGCCGCGCATCAGATGGGGTTCGTGTACTCGGACGGGCGCCTCACCCGGCGGGTGGGGTGCTGGCTCGCGGGCGGCGGGCTGGCTGCGGTCGTGCTGCTGACCGTCGTCTCGGGGTGGTACCCGCTGTCGATGGTGGGGCTGCCCGGGGCGCCGGTGTCGAACATGAACCCGCCGACGTTGGCTCTGGTCGCGCACGGGGCGTGGCTGTTCGGGGTGGTGGCGCTGGTGCGTGGGCCGGTGTCGCGGTGGCTCGAGCGGCCCCGGGTGTGGACCGCGGTGGTGGGGGCGAACGGGGTCGTGATGACCGTGTTCCTGTGGCACCTGACCGCGTTGTTCGTGGTGGCCGGGGTGGCGGTGGCCGGGTTGCCGCTGCCGGCGCCGGGTGGGGCGGGGTGGTGGGCTTCCCGTCCGCTGTGGGTGGGGGCGCTGGTTGTGGTGCTGGTTCCACTGGTGCTGGCGGCTCGTCGCTTCGAGCGCCCGTCCCCGCGCCCGGCCGCGGCGGCGGCCGCGGCCCCGACCGGGGTCGGGGCGGCCGGGGCCTCGGGCCGGCATCGTCGGGGCGGGGCGCTCGACGGGGTGGGGGCTGGGGTCGGGGTGGCGCTGGCTACGTTCGGGATGCTCGTCGTGGCGGTGACCGGGCTGAACGGGTTGCTGGCCGAGCGGGTGGCGCACCTCGTGGTGGTGCCGGTGACCGCGTGGGTCGGGCTGGTGGCGCTCGGGGCGGGCTGGGCGCTGGTGCGGGCCGCGGGCCGCGGGCCGGTAAGGGCCGCGACGAATCGGGCCTACCCTGAGCCGTCGTAGCCCCGTTTTGACGCGGAACCGCCGCACCTCGGTGGGAGGAGGTGCGGCGGTTCGGGGCCTGGTCGGACACGGGAGGGGCCGGCCAGGCTCGCGGCCACCCGGGGGAGGGGGCCGCAGGCGCGCGCTCGCCAGTGGAGTGGCGGCAGTGCGCGCGCCGGGCTCAGGTGGAGCTGCTGTTCAGGGTGGCGGTGGCGGTGGCGCTCTGGCCGCCGCGGGTGTACGTGACCTTCACCGACTCACCCGGGCTGTGCGACCGGACCGCGGCGACCAGGCCGTCGGTGTCGGTGACCCGGCGGTCGCCGATCGCGGTGACGACGTCGCCGGCCTTGAGGCCCGCCTTGTCGGCCGCCGAGCCGCTCGTCACCTGGGCGATCTGGGCACCGGTGCCGGCCTGGGTGTCCTGCGCGCTGACGCCGAGCGTGGCGTGCTCGGCCGTCCCGTCCTGGATCAGCTGCTTGGCGACGTTGAGCGCGGTGTCGGCCGGGATCGCGAAGCCGACGCCGATGTTGCCGGACTGCGACTCCTGCTGGCCGCCGAAGCCCGACGAGCTGGAGACCGTCGCGATCGCCGAGTTGATGCCGATCACCCGGCCGGACAGGTCGACGAGCGCGCCGCCGGAGTTGCCCGGGTTGATCGCCGCGTCGGTCTGGACCGCGTCGATGACCGTGTTCTGGTCGGAGGAGGAGCCGGTGCGGACCGGGCGGTTGAGCGCGCTGACGATGCCCTCGGTGACCGTGTTCGACAGGCCGAGCGGCGCGCCGATCGCGATGACGGTCTGGCCGGTCTTCACCGTGGAGGACTTCGCGAACGTCGCCGGCGTGAGGCCGCTGGTGTTGCTGACCTTGATCACCGCGATGTCCGAGGACGGGTCGCGGCCGACGATCGTCGCGGAGCGGGTCTGGCCGTTCGAGAGGACGACCGTGATCGTCCCGCCGTTGGCGGCGTCCTCGACGACGTGGTTGTTCGTGACGATGTGCCCGCTGCTGTCGAGCACGACGCCGGAGCCGGTGCCGGACCCGGAGCTCGCCGCGACCTGGATCGTGACGACGCTCTTGAGCGCGGTCGTGGCGGCGGCCTCGACCGTGCCGGCCTGGCTCGTGTTCGTCGCGGCGGTGCCCGACTGCTGGTTGATCGTCACGCCGGTGCCGCCGCCGTGGTCACTGACCGCGACGCCGACGGCCGCGCCGGTGCCTCCGGCGAGCAGGGCGAGAACGACCGCGCCCCCGGCGATCGCCAGCGCGACCGGGCCGCGCCGGCGCTCCCGCGGCGGCGCGAGCGTGCCGAGCGGAGAGGTCGCGTATGCACCCTCGCTCGCGTGGGCGGCCCCGCCGTGGGTCCAGGCCGGGAACGGCCCGGTCTGCTGCGGCGCGTGCCCGCCCGGCTGATGCGCGCCGGTCTGGTGTGCGCCCGCCGGGTACGGCGGCGCCGACTGCGGCGCGGCCTGCTGCGGGACGCCCGGCTGGGGCGCGCCCGGCTGCGCGGCGCCCGGCTGCGCGGCGGCCGGCTGGGGGGCGGCCGGGAACGACGCCGTGTCGCGCGGCGCGGTCGAGGGGGTGAAGTGGCCCACGCCGGAGGGCGCCTGCGGGGCCGGGGTCGAGGGGGTGGAGGCGGCGGGGGCCGCCCAGGGAGAGGACGCGTCTGAGGGGCGCGGGCTCCCGGGGGTGTGCTGCGTGTCCGAGGGAGGCGTCAGCGGGGCGCCGGCCTGGTCACCGCCGGTGCTGGGTGCGGAAGAGCGGTGCGATTCGTCCATGTCTCATACGGTCACCCGCGAAACTGTGAACTCCCTGTGCCGATGCTGAGCGTCACAGGTGAATGCCACACTCCGTCTTCTCGGTGCCCGACCAGCGTCCGGCCCGTTGGTCTTCCCCGGCCGCGACCGGCCGCGTGCACGGCGCGCACCCGATCGACGCGAACCCGCGGTCGACCAACGGGTTCACGATGACGTCGCGCTCCGCGACGAACCGGTCGACGTCGGCCTGGGTCCAGCAGGCCAGCGGGTTCACCTTGATCTTGTTCCGGCGCTTGTCGACGCCCACGACCGGCGTGTGCCTGCGGGCGTACGACTCGTCCCGGCGCAGCCCGGACGCCCAGGCGTCGTACGGCGCCAGGCCCCGGTCGAGCGGCTCGACCTTGCGCATCGCGCAGCACAGGTCGGAATCCCGCGAGTACAGGCTCTGCCCGTACTGGATGTTCTGCTGGGCGACGGTCAGCTCCGGCTTCACGGTCACGACCGTGACGTCGAGCTCGGCGGCGACCCGGTCGCGCGTCTGGAGCGTCTCGCCGAAGTGGTAACCCGTGTCGAGGAACACGACGTCGATACCGGGCACGGCCTCGGCCGCGAGCGTCGCGAGGACGGCGTCGCCCATGGACGACGTGAGGCAGAGCCGATCGCCGAACGTGTCCCCGGCCCAGCGGAGAACCTCGATCGGATGGGCACCTTCCAACGAAGCCGCAGCGGCGTCCGCGAACGCCTGCAACGACCTGACATCAGTCGCCTCGAGAGTCACCGCGTCACCTCCTGGTCTAACTCGGTGGGACGGCTCAGGCCGACGTACTTCAGCGTCCAGACCCGCAGGCAGGCACCACAGCGCCACTGGCCGTGGTGCTCGCCGTCGGGCCGGATGTCTTCTTCGCCGCAGTAGGGGCAGTAGAACGGGGCGGCGCGTCCGCTCACTGGAGCCAGGCTTCCTCGGCCCGGGCCACGTAGCCGGCGAAGCGCTCCTCGGGCTCCCGGCGCTCGAGGTAGCCGCGCAGGATCCGCTCGATGTAGTCGGGCATGCCGTCGGCGGTGACCTTCAGGCCGCGGAACTTGCGGCCGAACGCGGGCTCGGCGCCGAAGTGACCGCCCAGGTGCACCTGGAAGCCCTCGACCGTGTTGCCGTCGTCGTCGCGGACCATCGAGCCCTTGAACCCGATGTCGGCGGTCTGGAACCGGGCGCACGAGTTCGGACAGCCGTTCACGTTGATCGTGATCGGCTCGTCGAAGTCGGGCAGGCGCTTCTCCAGCTCGCGGTAGAGCACGTCGGCCCGGGCTTTGGTCTCGACGATCGCCAGCTTGCAGAACTCGAGCCCGGTGCAGGCCATCGTGCCGCGCCGGAACGCGCTCGGGTTGACCTGCAGGTCGTGAGCCGCGAGCTCGTCGGTCAGCTCGCCGACGTCAGCGCGGTCGACGCCGAGCAGCACGAGCTTCTGCTGGGCGGTGGTCGCGATGCGCCCGTCGCCGAGCCGGTCGGAGAGGTCGGCGACCGCGGTGAGAATCGTGCCGGAGAGCCGCCCGGCCCGCGGCGCGAAACCGACCGCGAGCTTGCCGTTGCGCATCGGCGTGAGGCCGATGTGATCGCGCTGGTCCTGGATCGGCTTGGCCGGGGCGGGGCCGTCGGGCAGCTTCTCGTGCAGGTACTCGGTCTCGAGCACCTCGCGGAACTTCTCCGGACCCCAATCGGCCAGCAGGAACTTGAGCCGCGCGTGGTTGCGCGACCGCCGGTACCCGTAGTCCCGGAAGATGCTCACGACGCCGACCCAGGCGGCGTCCACCTGGTCGGGACGGATGAAGACGCCGAGGCGCTCGGCGAACCGGGGGTTGGTGGACAAGCCACCGCCGACCCAGAGGTCGAAGCCGGGCTCGCCGTCGGGACCGACGACGCCGACGAAGGCGACGTCGTTGATCTCGTGGTTGGTGCAATGCTCGGCGCAGCCGGAGATCGAGCTCTTGAACTTGCGCGGGAGGTTCGAGAACGCGGTGTCGCCGATGTACCGGTCGACCACGTCGTGCAGCGCCTCGGTCGCGTCGAGGACCTCGGTCTCGAGCTCGCCGGCCAGCGGGCAGCCGAGGATGACGCGGGGCGTGTCACCGCAGGCCTCGGTGGTGGAGAGCCCGACGCCCTCGAGGCGGCGCCAGATCTCCGGCACGTCTTCGATCGCGATCCAGTGCAGCTGGATGTTCTGCCGGTCGGTGACGTCGGCGACGTCGCGGCCGAACTCGGTCGCGATGCCGGCGATGACCCGGAGCTGCTCCGACGTGAGCCGGCCGCCGTCGATGCGGACGCGCAGCATGAAGTAGCGGTCGTCGAGCTCCTCCGGCTCCAGCACGGCGGTCTTGCCGCCGGGGATGCCGGGCGCGCGCTGGGTGTAGAGGCCGTACCAGCGCATACGGCCGCGCAGATCCTGCGGGTCGATCGAGTCGAAGCCCCGGTGGGCGTAGATCGTCTCGATGCGCTCCCGGACCGTGAGGCCGTCGGCGTCCTTCTTGAACTGCTCGTTCTTGTTCAGCGGCTCGCGGTAACCGAGAGCCCACTGGCCCTGCCCACGCGGACGACCAGGCATTGGGTGAGTTCCTCACAAGAGTCGGACCGCGGCGCTCACAGCGGTGGCGCAGGGGAGAAAGCGGTCGGGAGACGGACGAGGGGCAGCGAAACCGTCAGCTAGGACAGGCTGCGCTGATCACCCGCTGCAGGTCGACATGCAGGCGGGCGACCAGGAGGGTGCCTCGCGTCGTCACGTGTTGAAGCATCGCACAGGGATCCGACAGTAGCCAGATGTTGGGAATCGATGCTCACCTACTGGAATAGTAGGCATTCGGTTACCGGTTGGCTGCGCTGTTTTGCTGTGTCATCATCGGCAACCATGACCGGCCGTTCCCGCCCCGCTTCGGCGCTGCTGACCACGCGTCGGCACGTCGACTTCCTGCGCGTCTCCAGCGCAGCGTGTCTCCTCGGCTGAGCGCGGGCTCCGGCATTTCCGTCTCGCGCTAGACGGCTTTCCCCGGCACGACGATCTGGCAGGTCTTTCGTCCTGCGAAGTCGCCGTGCCCCCGTCCTGGAGCTTCGGACGAGACAATACCTATGTCCCATACATAGATGAATGTCCGCTGGCTCCCTCCCGAGGTCAGGAGAAGCGCGCGATGCCGACCGCATCGACTGAAACCCCCGGCGGGCCCGCCGGAAATACGGAGAGTGCGACTGTCGCCACTCCGACTGTGGCGGATCCCACAGCGGGTGTGACCGTCTGGTTCACCGGTCTCCCGAGCGCGGGTAAGACCACGACCGCGATCGCGGTCGGCGAGCGGCTCCGCGCCGCCGGCCACCGCGTCGAGGTGCTCGATGGGGACGCGGTGCGCGAGCACCTCTCGGCCGGGCTCGGTTTCAGCCGGGCCGACCGCGACACCAACGTCGCCCGGATCGGTTGGGTGGCCGAACTGCTCGCCCGTAACGGCGTCGTGGTGCTCGCCGCCGTCATCTCGCCCTACGCCGCCGCCCGGGACGCCGTCCGCGCCCGGCACGAGGCGAGCGGCACGTCGTACCTCGAAGTGCACGTCGCGACCCCGGTCGAAGTCTGCGCGGACCGGGACGTGAAGGGCCTCTACGCGCGACAGCGCGCCGGTGAGATCTCGGGTCTCACCGGAGTCGACGACGTCTACGAGGCGCCCACCTCGCCCGATCTCGTCCTCCGCACCGAATCCTCCGCCCTCGATGCGTCCGTGGACGCGGTGCTGGCCGCGTTGTCCGAAAGGGGCCTGCTGTGACCATCCTTTCTCCCGACCTCTCCCGGCAGCATCTGGACGACGCCCGGGACGCGGCGCTCACCGCGCTCGAGGACGAGTCGATCCACATCCTGCGTGAGGTGGTCGGCAGCTTCGAGCGGCCGGTGCTGCTGTTCTCGGGCGGCAAGGACTCGATCGTCATGCTCCGGCTGGCCGAGAAGGCGTTCTCGCCGGGCAAGATCCCGTTCCCGGTGATGCACGTCGACACCGGCCACAATTTTCCCGAGGTCATCGAGTTCCGCGACCGGCGGGCGGCCGAGCTGGGCCTCGACCTCGTCGTCGCCTCGGTGCAGGACGCGATCGACCGCGGCCGGGTGACCGAGCGTCCGGGGCAGACGCGCAACCCGCTGCAGACCGTCCCGCTGCTGGACGCGATCACCGACCACAAGTTCGACGCGGTGCTGGGCGGCGCCCGGCGGGACGAGGAGAAGGCCCGGGCCAAGGAGCGGGTGTTCTCGATCCGCGACGAGTTCGGCCAGTGGGACCCGCGCAACCAGCGTCCGGAGCTCTGGGACCTGTACAACGGCCGGATCGCGCCGGGCGAGCACGTCCGGATCTTCCCGCTGTCGAACTGGACCGAGCTCGACATCTGGCGGTACATCGCCCGGGACGGCATCGAGGTGCCGAGCATCTACTACGCGCACGAGCGCGAGGTGTTCGACCGGGACGGCATGGTGCTCGCGGTCACGCCGTTCACGCCGCCGCGGGCTTCCGAGGACGTCCGGGTGGAGACCGTCCGGTACCGGACGGTCGGCGACGCGACCTGCACCGGTGCGGTGCGCTCGACCGCGGCGACGGTCGAGGACGTGATCGCCGAGACAGCGACCAGCCGGCTCACCGAGCGGGGCGCCACCCGGGCCGACGACCGGGCCAGCGAGGCCGCCATGGAAGACCGCAAGCGCGAGGGATACTTCTGACATGTCCGATCTGTTGCGAGTCGCCACCGCGGGATCGGTGGACGACGGCAAGAGCACGCTGATCGGACGCCTGCTCCACGACTCCAAGAACGTGTTCGCCGACCAGTTCGACGCGGTCGAGGCGGCGTCCAAGCGCCGTGGCCTCGACGCGGCCGACCTGGCGCTGCTCACCGACGGCCTGCGGGCCGAGCGCGAGCAGGGCATCACGATCGACGTGGCCTACCGCTACTTCGCCACGCCCCGTCGGACCTTCGTGCTGGCCGACACCCCCGGGCACGTCCAGTACACCCGCAACATGGTGACCGGGGCGTCGACCGCCGACGTCGCGGTCGTGCTCGTCGACGCCCGGCACGGGCTGGTCGAGCAGTCGCACCGGCACGCCGCGGTGGCCGCGCTGCTCGGCGTCGGGCACGTCGTGCTGGCCGTCAACAAGATGGACCTCGTCGACTTCTCCGAGGAGGTCTACGACCGGATCGTCGCGGACTTCGACGTGCTCGCTTCCGAATTGGGGATCCGGTCGGTGACCGCGATCCCGGTGTCGGCGCTGCACGGTGACAACGTGGTCGAGCCGTCGTCTCACCTGAGCTGGTACGCGGGGCAGACGCTGCTCGACCACCTGGAGACCGTGCCGGTGCCGCCGCGCGGCGGTGCGGTGGGGGCCCGGCTGCCGGTCCAGCTGGTGATCCGGCCCCGGTCGGCCGAGCACCCCGACTATCGGGCCTACGCGGGCCGGGTCGCGGCCGGCACGCTGCGGGTGGGCGACGAGGTCGTCGTGCTGCCGTCCGGGCGGGTCTCGACGGTGGCCGGGATCGATACGCACGACGGGTCGCTCTCCGAGGCGTCCACCGGACGATCGGTGTCGGTGCGGCTGGCCGACGACGTCGACGTGTCCCGGGGCGACCTGCTGGCGGCGGCCGCGGACGCGCCGTCGCCGGTTCGCCAGCTCACCGGGCGGGTGTGCGTGCTCGCCGAGCGGCAGATCCGGGCCGGCGACCGGTTCCGGCTGCGGGCCGGCACCCGCGAGGTGCGGGCGATCGTCGGAGCGGTCGCCGACCGGCTCGACGTCACGACGCTCAAGCGGGAAGACACCGACGCGCTGGGCCTCAACGACATCGGCGACGTGACGCTCAAGCTGGCCGAGCCGGTCGCCGTCGACCCGTACGCGATGTCGCGGGGCACCGGCTCGTTCCTGCTGATCGACGAGTCGAGCGGCGCCACCGTGGCGGCCGGAATGGTCGAGCAGCCGGCGGCGGTATGACGGCGCTGCCGTTGGTTCGACACGACCCGGTGCTGCTGGCGGTGGCGCACGGGACGTCGTACGCGCCGGGTATCGCCGTCCTGCGCGCGCTGATGGACCGGGTCCGCGAGCTGGCGCCCGCGCTCCGGGTCGAGTTGGCGTTCGTGGACCACGAGTCGCCGTCGGTGCGGGGCGCTCTCGTCTCGTGGGCTTCGCGGGGCGTGCCGGTGGCGACGTTGCCGTTGCTCCTGACCGCGGCGTCGCACAGCAAGGGGGACATCGCCGGGACGGTGCGGATCGTGCGCGATTCGCAGCCCGGGTTCGACGTCAGCTACGGGCGGCCGCTGGGGCCGGACCCGTTGCTGCTCTCGGCGCTGGCCGACCGGGCCGCGTCCGCGGGCCCGGACACCGCGCTGGTCCTGGCCGCGGCCGGGGCCGCCGACCCCGATGCCAACGCCGAGATCTGGCGGGTGGCCCGTCTGTTCTGGGAGTACCGGGGCGGGGGAGCGCCGGTCGAGGTCGCATACGCCGGCGCCACCACGCCGTCGGTGGCCGACGCCGTCGACCGGCTGCACCGCCTGGGCCACGACGACGTGCTGGTCGTGCCGTACTTCTTGGCGCCGGGCCGGCTGCCGTCCGGCGTGCAGCGGGACGCGGTGGCCGCCGGAGCCCGGGCCGCCGAGGTGCTGGGCGCGCACGACGCGGTGGCCCGGCTGGTGCTGGAGCGGTACACCGAGGCGGTGGGCGGCAGCGTGCTGATGAACTGCGACACCTGTCAGTACCGGGCGCCGTGGCCGGGCCGGGAGTCGAAGGTCGGGCAGGTGCAGAAGCCGCACGCGCACCCGGCTGATTCTGTGTAATCGGGCCGACGCAGGCGGTGTTGCCGGGCCGACTCCGTGGCCGTGCGGCCTGTCCTAACCTGGGGAGTATGCGAGCACCCCTGGTCCCCGGCCGGCAATCCCCCGTGCGTGAGGTCCCGGCGTCGATCCCGCGCCCGGAGTACGTCGGGAAGCCCGCGCCGCGACCGTGGACCGGCTCGGACGTGTCGTCGCCCGAGACGATCGAGAAGATGCGGGTCGCCGGACGGATCGCGGCCCAGGCGCTGCAGTGGGGCGGCAAGCACGTCGAGCCGGGCGTGACGACCGACGAGATCGACCGCGTCGTCCACGAGTTCATCGTCGAGCACGACGCGTACCCGTCGACGCTCGGCTACCGGAACTTCCCGAAGTCGTGCTGCACCTCGCTGAACGAGGTCATCTGCCACGGGATCCCGGACAGCACGGTGATCGAGGACGGCGACATCGTCAACATCGACGTCACCGCGTTCATCGGCGGGGTGCACGGCGACTGCAACGCGACGTTCCTGGCCGGTGACGTCTCGGAAGAGGCCCGGCTGCTGGTGTCGCGGACCGAAGAGGCGACCCGGCGGGCGATCAATGCGGTGAAGCCGGGGCGCCAGCTCAACGTCGTGGGACGGGTGATCGAGTCCTACGCCAGGCGGTTCGGCTACGGCGTGGTGCGTGATTTCACCGGGCACGGTATTCACCAGGCGTTCCATTCGGGCCTGCACGTGCCTCACTTCGACGATCCGGACCTGGATGTTCTGATCGTGCCCGGGATGACGTTCACGATCGAGCCGATGATCACGCTGGGTACGTACAAGTGGGACATGTGGCCTGATCGTTGGACGGTTCTGACGAAGGATCGCCGGTGGACTGCTCAGTTCGAGCACACGTTGGTGGTCACTGACGATGGCGCCGAGATCCTGACCCTGCCCTGACGAGTTGCTCGGCCCCTCCGGGCCGCCCCCTCGGCCGAGTTCCGATCGCTCGGCCGGCGGCGCTCCTGGCCTCGAGGACCGGCCGGAACTGGGCAGCGTCTCCCGCGCCACCGGGCCGGGCAGACGCGGCCCGGCCCGCACCCGCCGGCACGGCCGCTCCACGCCCAACACCGCGACCGCCACCGCGACGCGGACGGGGGCAGCCGGGCCGTAACTGTCACCGTGATCGGCGCTGCGACCGCCACCGTGCTAGCCACCAGCACTCGGACGCGGCTCCTCTGGCTCGGCGCGGAAGTAACACTTTCGTTGGGCCGCCGCTCGGCGCAGCGATTCCGGGTGGCGGTCGAGGCCGGGGACGGCCCCGGTCGGCGACGGCTAGGTGCGGGCGGCTCGGGCGGCGGCCGGGGTGCCGGCCGGGGGTTCGTAGAGCAGAACGTCTACGCCTCGGGGGCCGTTGCGCTCGGCGATCAGGCCCGCCTTGGCGGCCACCCGCACGACCTGGGCGGGCGTGGTCACATTCGCACCGGTAGTGGCCAAGGCCCGAGCCAGCAGGCCCTTGGCGTGCTTGTTGAAATGGCTCACCACCGAGCGGGAGCCATCCGGAGCCACGTACAGCACCCGCACGGTCACCGCGTCGGGCACCGGGGCCAGTTGCGCGTAGGCGCCCGAGCGCAGGTCGACGACCAGGCCCGGCAGCGACGCCAGAACAGGCCCCAGCACGGGCTTCCACAGGGCCGCCAGCGTGCCGAGGCCGGGCAGCCGGGCGTCGGCCGACAGACGGTACGCCGGAATCGGGTCGCTGCCGCGCACGGCGCCGAAGAGGGCCGACGCGATCACCACTCGGCTGGCGGCCCGCTTGCGCATGGCCGGGGTGAGGGCGGACGGGTCGAACGCGTCGTAGAGCACACCGGTGTAGCGGAACAGCGCCGGGCTGGTCGGGCTTGAGTCCAGGGACGCATTGAGCTCGAGCTGGTCACGCTGGCCGGCGGAGAGGCCCAGCGCCCGGAGGGCGACCTCGGGGGACCCGCCGGACAGGTCGCGCACCGCGGCCAGCAGCTTCTGCCGCACCGGGAGCAACTCCGGGAACGCGAGCGTGTCGGGCTCCAGCGCCGGACCGTCGCCGCCCGGCCGCTTCGTCTCCGAGGGAGGCAGCAGCAGGGTGAGGGGAGCCTTCTCCCGGACGGCGTTCGGCATGCGGCGAGACTAACCGGTGTGGTGAGGAGGCCTTACTGATGGACGACGAGGACGAACTCCTGCTGGTGCCGCACCACGGCGACGTCACCGGCGGCTGGTTGCGCGCCGCGGTGTTCGGCGCGATGGACGGCCTGGTGACGAATATTTCGCTGATCGCGGGCGTCGGCGGGGGCGGCGTCGACCGGCAGGCGATCGTGCTGACCGGGGTGGCCGGGCTGGTGGCCGGCGCGGTGTCGATGGCGATCGGCGAGTACACGTCGGTGCGCACTTCGAACGAACAGCTCGACGCCGAAGTCCGCAAGGAACGGCGGGAACTGCGCGCGCACGCCGAGATCGAGCAGCGTGAGCTGGTCGCGTCGCTGCACCGGGCCGGGCTGTCGCGGGAGACGTCCCAGCGCATCGCCGACGAGGCGGCCGCCGATCCCGACCTGCAGTTGCGGCTGCACGCGCTGACCGAACTGGGCGTCATCCCGGAGGAGAAGCCCTCGCCGTGGACGGCCGCCGCGTCGTCGTTCGTGTGCTTCGCGATCGGCGCGCTGATCCCGCTGCTCTCGTTCCTGTTCGGGTCGGACGAGCTCTGGCTCGCGCTGGCGATCGGCGGCGCCGGGCTGTTCACGGCCGGGGCGCTGGCGACCTGGGCGACGAAGGGTCGCTGGTGGCTCGGCGGGGCGCGCCAACTCGTGCTGGGACTGGCCGCGGCCGGAATCACCTACCTGATCGGCGCGGCCATCGCCTGAGGGACGTGAGGCGCGCGTCGCGCGCCACTGATGTACGCGCGGTCTGCGCGCGGTGGTTCGCCGGGCGGCGTAGCTAAAGAAGTTCGGCGAGGGGGACGTCGACCGGACGGCCGCGTTTCTCCAGCTCGGCCGCCTGGAGGCGGACGCGGTCGCGGAGCTCGACGAGGTCGAGGCCGACGACGCCGGTCCGGCGGGCCGCATCGGCGCTGTTGCGGAAGTACGTGCGGGTGAGCAGGCCGTCGGTGACCGCGGCCGCGATCCGGGCCTCGGCCAGCAGGAGCAGCGCGCTGTCCTCGTCGTGCCACTGACCGGCCTGCACCGCGCGGGCGAGCAGCGAGTCGGCCGTGCACCAGGCGTCACGGGCCAGCTCGCTGAACTCGCGCGGGGTCGCGTCGGTGAGGCGGGCCAGGTGGGCGTCGCGGACGCTCGGGAGCCAGTCGCTGTCTTCGTCGAGCGGACGGAGGTGCAGGAACCGGTCGGCGCGCAGCGGCCAGAGCGTGGTGAGTTGCCGGGCCCGGGCGAGCAGGTCGGGGGAGGCGGCGACCTCGATCGAGACCAGGTGGCCGTCGACCCGCCGACGCATCGGGGCCGGTCCGGTGCCGGGCCGGTAGGTCGCGACGATCAGCTCGAGGTCGGTGCCTTCGCGGTCGTCGGCGTGGGCGAGCGAGCCGGTCGCGCCGATCGCCTGAACCTCGGCGCGCCAGCGACGGCGGATCCGGCGGGCGAGGTCGGTCGCGAGGCCTGCGGGATCGGTCACGCGCACATCCTGCCGTGCCCGTCGCGGGGCCGTCTCGCGGACCGCTACTCTCCGGTGTCCTGGAGTATCGCCCTGCGCGCGAAAAGTGAGCCTGTTTCGGGTTCCGCTTGAGTTTCCGACCGATTGTCCCCAATATATGGGGACGAAGGTGACCCTTTCCGCACAACCGGAAGGCCGGCGTGGAGTCCACCACCGAGGTGCGCGCGGGTTACCGAACGGTTCTCCGGCATCCGATCGCCGGTCGGCTGGTCGCGGTCAAGGCGGTCTCGGAGGTCGGAGACTTCGTCGGGCTGGCCGCGCTGCTGCTGCTCGGGTATCAGCAGACCGGCTCGCTGCTGGGCGCGGCCGCCGTTTACACGGCGCGGGCCCTGCCCGCGATCCTGGTCGCGACGCTCCTCGGTGGATGGCTCGACGTACTACCGCGCCGGCCGACGCTCGTCGCGCTGGCGTTGGCGGGGGCGTGCGCGCTGGCGCTGCCCGCGCTGTACCCGGCCGCGGCGACGGCGCTGGCCGCGTCGGCGATCCTGGGCGCGATCCGGGCGGCGTACGCCGCGCTCACGACCGCGGTGGTGGCGGAGGCGGTGGAACCGGCGATCCAGTTGCCGTACTTCGGGGTGGCGGCGCTGATCAACCTGCTCGCGCAGGTCGGGGGTATCGCGGTCGGGTCCGGGCTGACCGTGGCGCTGGGGCCGCGGGTCGCGTTGCTGGCCGACCTGGTGTCGTTCCTGGTCGCGGCGGCGATGCTGGGCACCCTGCCGGGCCTGTCGGCCCGATCGCGGCGCGACCGCCTGCCTCCCGGCGCCGGCTTCGTGCTGATCTGGCAGCAGCCGACGCTGCGCGTGCTCGCGTTACTGACCTGGGCGACGTTGATCTGCAGCGTGTTGCCGGAGACCGTGGCGACGAACGCGCCGCCGGGGTGGATCCCGGTGGTGATGGCGTCGTCCGCTCTCGGGGGAGCCGTGTTCGCGGCGGTGGTGGGGCGGCTGCGGTTCCTGGAGCGGCCGTTGAACCAGACCCGGACGGCGGCGGTGCTGGGGTTCGGGCTCGTGGGTGGGGCGGTGGTGTTGTTCTGCGGGGGGCATCCGTTGTTGTTGGCCGGGGCGAACGTGGTGATCGGGGCGGCTACCGGGTGGACGGTGGGGGCCCAGGCGACGTTTGCGCGGCTGGCGCCGGTGGGGCGGATGGGGCAGATCGAGGCGACGATGATCGCTTCGAACGTGTTCCTGGAGGGTGTGGGGGTGTTGGTGCTGAGCGGGATCGCGGTGGCGGCCGGGTCGGACGGGGCGGGGTATTTGGTGGGTGGGGTGTTGGTGTTGGGGGCGGCTTTCGGGGCTGAGCGGCGGTTGCGGGTGAGCGGCCGGTAGGGCCCGGCGCTCGAGGAAATTGTGTCGGTGGGGCGTGCGAGGCTGGGCGCATGGTGAAGGCGGTTCTGTTCGACTGGGGCGGCACGCTCACGCCGTGGCACACGATCGACGCGCGGGAGCTGTGGCTGCTGGTCGGTAACGAGTGCGGGGTGTCGGAGGAGCTCGTCGACGCGTTGCTGGCGGCCGAGAACGCGGCCTGGGTGCGGTCGCGTGACGAGCATCTGTCGGCCACGATGGCCGAGATCTGTGCGACCGCGGGCATCGCGCTCACGGCCGAGCTCCTGGCCGCGCACGAGCGGCACTGGGAGCCGCACACGTACACCGACCCCGAGGCGCCGGAGATGCTCGGGGCGCTGCGCGAGCGGGGGATCCGGGTCGGGCTGCTGTCGAACACGCTCTGGAGCCGGGAGCACCACGAGCGGATCCTGGCCCGGGACGGCGTGCTGGAGCTGTTCGACGGGGCGGTGTACACGAGCGAGATTCCGTGGACCAAGCCGCACCCGGAGGCGTTCCGGGCCGCGATGGGGGCGGTGGGCGTGGAGGACGCGTCGGAGTGCGTGTATGTGGGGGATCGGTTGTTCGACGACATTTACGGGGCGCAGGCGGTGGGGATGCGGGCGGTGCATGTGCCGCACAGCGCGGTACCGGCGCATCAGGTGGGGCACACGGTCGGGGAGCCGGATGCGGTGATTCAGCGGTTGTCGGAGTTGGTGGGGGTGGTCGATGGGTGGAGGTAGTTGCCGGCGTCAGCCG